>JALZEO010000323.1 GCA_030862025.1 Actinomycetota bacterium
GGGTCGATCAGCACCCGACCTTCCGCCTCGGGCGCCTCCATCGTCCACAATACGTCCTGATCCTGCAGGCCAGAGTTGCGGCGCTGAAACCATCGGTCTCCCCGCCGCCACGGCGCCCCGCGTCGAGGGTGGTCCCACAACGCCCCGACCCGCTCCCGGATCTGGGGGCCCTGGGGGATCTCTGCCAGCCAGCGTTGGGTGAGGGCGTTCTGGGCTTCGATCCATGTGCGGGTGGCCGGGGCGTCGGCATCCTCGAGAGGCCGATAGGGGTCGGCGACGCGGTAGCCGTGGTAATGGTCGACCACATCGGACGTCGGCGGCGTGGGATAGGTTGGCGCAGGCACGAGGCGACTCTACAGAGGGCCGAGCCGAGCGAGGCCTCTCCGAGCCGTTGTTGAAGGGGCCAGCTCAGGCTCGTGCGAGCACGACGAGTCGCTCGGCCTCCCAGGTGAAGGGCGTGCCGTTTCCCGCATACGCCTCGACCTCGCCGAATCCGGCGTCCCGGAGCCAACCCCGAAGCTCCGCCAACGTGAAGAGACGCACGCTGAAGTTCGTGCGTCGCACCCGTCCATTCCGGACCAGGATGCGTTCGGTATGGGTGCGGGTGGCTGCCGAGTCGAGGTGAACCCGGTCGATCATGAGGTCGTCGCCGCGTTCGACCAGAAAAGTCGGCGCTGGGCGACCCCGACCGAGGGTGAGAAGCAGGAGATCGCGGTTGAAGAGGTCCATGACGAGCCGACCGCCCGAGCGCAGCGCACGTCGGAACCCTTGGAGGAGTCGCCGGTCAGTGTCGTCATCGAAGTACCCGAAGGATGTGAACCAGTTCACGACCGCATCGAAGCGATCATCGTCGTCGCTGCCGGTACCGGGCAACCAGGGCAGCTCCCGCATGTCGGCATGGAGGTAGTCGACGTCCACGCCGCGAGCGGCGGCATCCTGGCGGGCTCGCTCGAGGAAGAGCGGATTAGAGTCCATGGCTACGACCTTCGCCCCCCCGGCAGCGAGGCGGTTCGCGATCCGGCCGTGGCCGCAGGGCACGTCGAGCACGCGCATGCCGGGCTCGAGCCCGACCAGGCCGGCGACCAAAGCGGCGTCGTGTGCGCTCCTTTCCTCGCCGAGTAGGTCGGAGTAGAAATACAGGTAGTCCTCGTCGAAGACATCCTCGAAGTCAAAGCTCGCGTCCACGTGCACCCGCTCGGGCCGGCGCCGGTCGGTGGCTCGCCCCGTCGTCCGAAGTACTCTCGCAGGGAACCCCAAGCAGGCACGCTAGCGTCCTGGGACTACCTGAGCCTGTAGAAGGAGGCAGGACATGACAGCGAGCTTGACGCCGCGCACGACCGAGAGGCCGACTGTCGACGAGCTTCGTACGAGGTTTTCTGACGCCGGTCTGGACTCTCGAGTTTGGAGTAGCGCTCCTGGCGACCGCTACGACTGGCACAGCCACGAGCAGCACAAGATACTGTTCTGTGTGGAGGGGGCAATCACGTTTCATACCCGTAACGAAGACTTCCTGGTGGAGGCCGGTGACCGCCTCGATATCGAGCCTGGGACATCCCATGCAGCCCACGTGCACCCTGAGGGCGTCACCTGCATCGAGGGCTTCGCCTCGGGACCGGATGCGCTGGAGTTGGGCTACTAGATCAGATCGGGGCGTAGGACCAGTCCGGCCGTTTGCGCTCGTAGTCGGGGTCGAAACGGACCTCGCCGGTGGAGTGGTCGAGGTGCTCGATCCTCGGGATCACCTCTTGGCGGGCTGATGGGCAAGGGCGGCCGATGTGCGCCCTGAAGTCGTCGATGAACGCGTGCAGCGTGCTGCCCACGGTGAGCTGTTCGCCTACCGGGAGGTAGCAGCGGTTTGCGTCGGTGACGTTGGTGCAGCGATGGAGGATGGCGTCGATGTCGTCGTCCTCGCCGTCGCCGCGGTCGATCTTTCTGAGCAGGTCGGTGATTGCGGCCGTGCCGAGCTTGCACGGTGGGCATTGCCCACACGACTCGATCATGAGGAAATGCGACAGGGTGGCCGCAACCCGAACGATGCAGTGGGACTGGTCGTAGACGATGAACCCGCCGCTGCCGAGCCCGAGGCCGGCTGTCGCGAACTCGTCGAAGCCCAATGGCACGTCCAACAGGTCGGGGGTGATCACCGCGTTCGACGTGCCGCTGTAGACAGCCTTGATGTCTTGGGCCCCGGCGATGTCGACGAGCAGTGTGCTGAGTGGTGTGCCCAGTGGCAGTTCGTAGACTCCTGGGCTTTCAACGTCCCCCACGACGGTGAAGATCATGGTGCCGGGTGAGGAACCGCTGCCGACCTGCCGGAACCACTCCGGACCGTAAGCCACGATACCCGGCACGTTGGCGAGCGTCTCGACGTTGTTGACGATGGTCGGGTTCGGGTTCGTCATCGTCGCGAACAGTCCCTGTTCGTAGGGAGGCAGGATGCGCGGCAAGGGCAACTTGCCCTCTATGACCTCGAGCATCGCCTTCTCCTCGCCGAACAGGTACTCGTCGGGCCCCAGAACCACCTCGACCCGCTCGACGCCGTTCCAGCCTGCTTCCCGTACGACGTCGAGGGCGGGCACAAGGCCGCGGGTTGCACTCGTCGAGCGCTCCTTGACGCCGATGTAGGCGCCCCGAGCGCCGGTCGCGTGGAGGGCGATGAGGGTCCCTTCGATGATCTGGAAGGGGTTGAGAGTCAGCAGTGCGCGGTCCTTATAGGTGCCCGGCTCCCCTTCGGCTCCATTCACAACCAGGTAGACCTGTCCACCGATGTCACGAGCGGTGGACACGACCGACGCCCACTTGGTACCGGTGGGAAACCCTGCCCCCCCTCGCCCACGCAGCCCCGATGCGCGGACGGCCGAGACGAGCTGTTCGGGAGGTTGTTGCAGGGCGGCGGCGAGACCGGCTCCACCGCCCAGCCGGAGATACTCGTCGATGTCCGTGACAGGTTCGTCGGTCAAGAGCCGATGCGCGTCGCTCGCGTAGCCGACAGGGCGGTAGCGCGAGTCCATCGCGTCAGAGCTCCTTCCGGCCTCTCGCGGCGGTGCTAGAGCCCGCGGAAAGCGGCAGCGAGCAGCTGCTCCTGTTCCTGGTCGTGCACGCTGACGCTGCCGGTCGCCGGGCTCGGCGAGGGTTGACGCGACGCGTGAAGGAGCCGGTGGTCGTCCCGGAGGATCCTGTGGAGGCGGCCGTGCACGAACGACCATGCCCCCATGTTCTCCGGCTCCTCTTGCAACCAGAGCACCTCCTCGGCATTCGGGTAGCCCGTGACGAGGGCGAGGATCTGCTTCTCCGGCCACGGGTAGAGCTGCTCGACGCGGACGATCGCAGCGGGGACGCCCGTCTCGTCACGCCGACCCATCGCCTCGTACGCGACCTTTCCGCTGCAGAGGATGACACGGCGGACTTGATGGCGGTCCGCCACCGTCGAGTCGTCGAGCGTTTCGTAGAAGCGTCCGCTCGCGAGGTGCTCGACGTCCGACGCTGAGCTCTTCGCACGCAGCAGCGACTTCGGCGTGAAGGCGACGAGGGGGACGCGGCGCTGCTCGCGCTGCCCTTGACGCCGTAGCAGGTGGAAGTACTGGGCGGCCGTGGTCGGCTTGGCCAGCACCATGCAGTCATCGGCGGCAAGCTGCAGGAAGCGCTCCAACCGGGCCGAGGAGTGATCGGGGCCCTGACCCTCATAGCCGTGGGGCAAGAGAAGGACCAGCCCGGACTCCTGACCCCACTTCTCCTCACCGGCGGCGATGAACTCGTCCACGATCGCCTGCGCGTTGTTGATGAAGTCCCCGAACTGGGCTTCCCACACGGTCAGCGCTTCCTGGTTGGCCACCGAGTAGCCGTACTCGAAGCCCAGGGCGGCGTATTCACTCAACGGCGAGTCGTAGACGTACCATTTGCCGTGGCTCTTCTCGAGGTGCTGGAGCGGCAGGAACTCCTCACCGTTGTCATGGTCGACGAGGACCGCATGGCGCTGGGAGAAGGTGCCCCGCCGGCTGTCCTGACCGACCAGGCGGACCGTACAGCCCTCGAGCAACAGCGAGCCGAACGCGAGCTGCTCGCCCAGCGGCCAGTCCACCCGCCCCTTCGAGTAGCGGGAGCGGATCTGGTCGAAGATCCGCTTCAGCTTGGGGTGCAACGAGAACCCTTCGGGAGCGCTGAGTATGCGCTCGACGATGTGACCGAGCTGCTCGCGGGATACACCGGTGTCCTGCGGTGGCACGACCTCACGGGCTGCAGGCGCCTCTGGTGCTTCCCGCGGTCTCGGTGCTGCCGTCTCCGTCTCCTTGGTCCGCTCGAAGGCCTCGTCGAGACGCTCGTGGAAATCCTCGAGCGCTTCCTCGGCCTCGTCGAGGGAGATGTCGCCGCGGGTCACGAGGCGTTCGGTGTAGAGCTTGCGCACCGAGCGACGCTGTTCGATCTTCTGGTACATGAGCGGCTGCGTGTAGGAGGGGTCGTCCGCCTCGTTGTGTCCGTACTTCCGGTAGCAGAAGAGGTCGATGACCACGTCACGGTGGAAGCGCTGACGGTATGCGAAGGCCAGCCGGGCGACCCGAACCGCAGCCTCCGGGTCGTCACCGTTGACGTGGAGGATGGGGGCCTGGATGCCTTTCGCGATGTCGGTCGGGTACGGCGATGATCGTCCCGCCCGAGGTTCACAGGTGTAGCCGAGCTGGTTGTTGATGATGACGTGGATCGTCCCGCCCGTGTGATAACCGGGCAGCTGCGAGAGGTTGAGCGTCTCGGCAGCCGGCCCCTGGCCCGCGAACGCCGCGTCCCCGTGCACCAGCAGCGGCAACACGGCATCACGGTTCTCGCGACGCAGGTCCTGCTTGGCTCGCACGATTCCTTCGACCACCCCGTCGACCGCCTCGAGATGAGAGGGATTCGACGGGATCGTGACTCGTACCTCGCCTCCCGTCTGCGCCCGGAACACGCCGGTTGCTCCGAGGTGGTACTTCACATCGCCCGTCCCCTGCACGCTCTGCGGGTCGATATCGCCCTCGAACCCGTGGAAGATCTCCTCGTAGGACTTGCCCACGGCATTGGCGAGGACGTTCAAGCGGCCCCGGTGGGCCATGCCCACCACGACCTCGTCCATACGCAGGCGGGCTGCCTCCTCGAGGATGGCGTCGAGCAGCGGGAGAAAGCTCTCGGATCCCTCGAGGCTGAAGCGCTTGTGGCCGATGTACTTCGTGTGCAGGAAGTGCTCGAAGGCCTCGGCGGCGTTCAACGACTGCAGAATGTGACGCTTGTCGTCGAGACTGAGCTCCTCGTCGACTCCTTCGACCTGTTCCTGGATCCAGCGCTTCTGCTCGGGATCCGAGATGTGCATGTACTCGATCCCGACGGTGCGGCAATAGGCGTCGCGGAGGATGCCTAACAAGCGGCCGAGTGTCAGCGTTCCGTCACCGGCGACGCCGGTGATGAACTCGCGGTCGAGGTCCCAGATCGACAGACCGTACGTGGTCGGGTCGAGCTCGGGATGCAGCTGGGGCGGTTCCTGGCTCAGCGGGTCGAGATCCGCGATGAGGTGGCCGCGTACCCGGTATTGGTGGGCAAGTGCGTCCACCTTCGACTGCTTGTCGACCATCACCCACTCTGAATCGAGGGGACTGCGGTCCTCACGCCATCGGGCCGGCTCGTAGGGGATGCCGAGGGAGGCGAAGATCTCGTCGTAGAATTGCTCCTCGCCGCCCAGCAGCTCGTGGATGCGGGCGAGCCATTCCCCGGACTGAGCGCCCATGATGACGCGGTGGTCGTAGGTGGAGGTGAGGGTCATCCGCTTCGACAGTCCGAGCCGGGCTATCGTCTTGGGATCGGCGGCGCTGAAATCGGCTGAGTAGTCGATCGCACCGACGCCGAGGATCACGCTTTGCCCGGTCATGAGGCGAGGCACGGAGGCGTCCGTGCCAAGTACCCCGGCATTCGTGATCGTCATGATCGTGTCGCGGAAATCAGCCGCCTCGAGCTTGTTGCGGCGAGCTCGGCGCACGAGGTTCTCG
>JALZEO010000005.1 GCA_030862025.1 Actinomycetota bacterium
GATCAGCGCCGAGGGGGGCGGGACCGCTTCGGTGGTGTGCCGCAGGGCCGTGGCGACCGGGGTCTCGGCTTCGAAGGGGGGGCGCCCAACGAGGCACTCGTAGAGGACGACTCCAAGGGCGTACACATCGGCGCGTGCGTCCAGCCTCTCGTCCCGCACCGATTCCGGCGCGAGGTAGTGGGGCGACCCCACGATGGCTCCGGGAGCGAAGGTCTGGGTAGTGGCCGCGGCGGCTCGGGCTAGTCCGAAGTCGGTGACCTTCACTGCCCCATCTGAGGAGACCAGGATGTTCTCCGGCTTGACGTCGCGGTGCACGAGGCCCCGCGCGTGTGCGGCGGCGATACCGGCTGCCGCTGGGGCCAGGACCGCAGCCGCCTCGGCCGGCATGAGACGCCCCCGGCTCCGCAGCAGGTCGCGGAGGCTCGGACCGTTGACGAACTCCATCACCAGGTAGGCCTGCCCGCCGTCGTCGTCCTCGCCCCAGTCGTAGACGGAGACGACATTCGGGTGGGACAGGGCGGCGGCGGCTCGGGCCTCGCGCAGGAAGCGGTCCAGGAAGACGGGGTCGGCGGCGAGATGCCGGTGAAGCAGCTTCATGGCGACGTCACGCTCGAGCACCTCGTCGATCGCCTGGAACACCGTCGCCATGCCACCGCGGGCGATCTCCCGCAGCAACCGGTAGCGATCGCCGAGTAGGGTGGCGGTTCTCGAAGGGCCGTTCGACACGCTGCGCATGGTAGGGCACCGCGTCGAATCGGCTGGCAAGAGCGGTACCAGCGATCCTCCGCGCGTTCCCTCAGCCGGGCGGGTGACGCGCATGGTTGGCGAAGCGCTGCTCGAGCAGGTTGAGCCGGGAGGTGAGATCGCCCACGGAACGTTGAAGCCCGCTGATCTTCGGGTTCAGCTCCTGGATCGTCTTGCGGAGCTCGGACACCGCTCCACGTAGCTCCGCCATAGCTGCCTCCTGCGCCTCGTCTTCCTCTTCGAGGCGCGCAGCAAGGTCGCCGAGAAGACGGTCGACGTCGCTGAGACGCTGCTCCGCCACGTCAAGTCGTCCTGGGACGCCGGCCTGAGCGGATGTGCTGAGCTCGACGTCCGCGAGCCTGGCCTCGAACTCGTCGAGACGGCGGTGGAGGTCGGCTTGGACGTTGGCTTGTGCGAGCAAATCGTCCCGGAGCTGGCTAGGGGCAGCCTGCGAGCAGCCTCCAAGCAGCCCGGCAGTGAGCGCGAGGGGTAGCAGAAGGCGCATGACAGCACCCTGCCCGCGGCAGACGACGAGGGCAAGCACCGCCCACCGCTCTTACCCTTCCTGACGCGGTCTCGGGCCATCGCTGCGCTACTCAGCGACCTTCTGGAGAGGTGGGGGAGAAGTGGCCTGGGATGCGGGAGCGGTTTGAAGTCGGGGCGCTCTTGGAGTAAGGAGGGGTCTTGGGCCAAGAGCGCGGCGGAGCGGTGATTGTCCAGACCGCGAAGGAGCTGGCAGGACTCGACCGGAGGTAGACATGGCACGGATGGAGACCTTCGAATCCGCCCTGGAGGCCCTGGGGTTCGTGGACGAGGGCTCGAGCCGGCGTGGCGGACGGGTCTGGAGGCTCGAACTGAACCGCTTCATGACCTTCACCCTCCACGACTTCGGCAACGACGTCCTCTTGACCTGGGCTTTCGCGCTCGGCGAGTTCATGCTCGAACGCGGCATGCAGATCGGGGCCGGCGAGACGACCTTCCAAGAGCTCTATCCTCGCGCCGACGTGCGTCTACCATCCGACCCTTCCGCAGTGGAGGGGGAGATCGCTCGTACCCTACGCCGGCTTCGGTTCGACCTTGGCGACCCGGATCTGTGACCTGATGCGAGGCATGGGCGGCCACGCCCGGCCGCGCCGCTCCCGAGCCTGGCCCTTCGAGGCTGGAGACGCGGGGCGTGATGACCCGGCCTGCGACCGCGAGCTTGTGGATTGGCGCCGTCTCGGTCGTCGCCTGTGGCTCTTCGCGCTCGCATGGGCCGGTTTCGCTGTGCTCGGCACCGGGTCGACGACGGTGCTGGGTGGGGTCCTGGTTGCGGCGAGCGCCTTTTGGGCTGGCGTCGCTGCCCTGGGATTCCTGGCCTCGGTGCTGGCAGCGGTGGCGCTATCGGCTTTCGGTGGCATGCTCCGGGCCGGGGAACGCCGCCAGCGGCTGGCCGGCGGCGACGTCGGGCTCATGCCGCCGCAGGTCCGTCGACGGCAGGGCCGCGACGGAGGTCGGTGAGACCAACATGACTTCGTTTCCGAGCTTGTCGCCCACCGGGGAACGCCGCCAGGCTCGTCTTGCCGACGCTCGCCTCCAAGCCGTCGTGACCGCTCGACGTGGGAAAAAAGACCTGGAGTCCTTTCTCGGCGCCCTCGTGGCAGGCAGCGTCGACATCTGCCGGCTACGGGACGACACTGCGACAGAAGACGACCTGCGAGCGGCGGCGGACACGTTTCGACGAGTCTGCGACCGTGCAGGAGCGCTCTTTGTCGTAGACCGGCTGCCCGGCCTCGCGGTGCAGGTCGGCGCTGATGGCGTTCA
>JALZEO010000011.1 GCA_030862025.1 Actinomycetota bacterium
ATGCAGCACGGGTCCTACTGCTCGCCCGGGATGAGCGCGGCTACGGGAACCTCTGTCGGGCGGTCTCCGCGGCTCACCGGGTGGACGGCCCCGGGGGTGCGGGGGTGTCCCCCGCGCAGCAGGGGGGTGCGGGGGTGTCCCCCGCGAACCGGGGAAGTTTGAGGCTGCGCTCATCGCCCCACCTGACCTGGGAGGATGCGGTCGCGCGACCCGAGGGGCTCTACGTCCTGCTCGGGGCGGACTCGCCGTTCGGGCGGCTCATCGCCTCAGGTCGGTTCGATGCCGCCGTAGTCGAGGCCAGCCACTGGGTCGAGGCGTTCGGCCCGGAGTCGGTGCTCGTCGGAGTCCGCCATCACTTCGTCGCAGGCGACGATCTACGGGCCGCCCGCATGGTTGCGCTCGCCGATCGGCTCGGCTTGAAAGCGGTAGCGATCAACGATGTGCGTTACCTCGTCGAGGACGACGCCTACCTCGCCGACGTTTTGGCCTGCGTCCGCGCGCAGGTGCCCGTCGCGGCGCATCACATTGCCCGACGTACCGCCGAGGGCTGGTTGAAGACCGCCGCAGACCTCCAGCACATCCCTATCTTCCGCGACCGTCCCGATCTCCTCAGTAACGCGTACCGGGTCGCCATCTCATGTGAGGTGGATCTCGGCCTCCACCACACCCGCCTTCCGCGACTCACCGGTCTCGAACCGATCGCGGCCGCGCGCGAGCTCCACGCCCGTTGCTGGTCTGGAAGCGCTGAACGCTACGAGCGGGTTTCATCGCGAATTGCCGACCGGCTCAACGCGGAACTCGCCATGATCGACGAGCTCGGTCTCCACGATTACTTCCTGTCGGTGGCGCAGATCGTCGACGACATCCGCGACCTGGGAGTGCTCTGCGCCTGCCGCGGGTCAGCCGCCGGCAGTCTCGTCTGCTACGCACTAGGTATCAGCGACGTCGACCCCGTCGCCAACGAGCTCGTCTTCGAGCGCTTCATGAATCCCTACCGCGAGGAGCTGCCCGACATCGACATCGACGTCGAGTCTGCTCGCCGTGAGGACGTCTACCGCTTGGTCATCAACCGCTTCGGCGAGGAGCGCACCGCGTGCGTCAGCATGATCTCGCGCTTTCAGGCACGCATGGCCATTCGCGAGGTCGGCAAGGTCCTCGGCCTGCCCCCCGAGGAGATCGACCTCGTCGCGAAGACCTTCCGCAACGTTCGGGCCCGCGACGTCCGCGAGGCGATGTCGCGCCTGCCCGAGCTGAAGGGCGCCCGGCTCGACGCGGGCCAGCTCGACACCCTCTTCCAGGTGGTCGAGCGCATCGACGGCTTCCCCCGCCATCTCGCCCTCCACCCCTGCGGAATCGTGCTCGGTGACGCCGCGCTCATGGACCGCACCCCGGTCGAGCGCTCGGCGAACGGGTTCTCGATGACCCAGTTCGACAAGGACGACGTCGCCGCGCTCGGACTGTTGAAGCTCGACGTGCTCGCGGTGCGCCTGCTGTCGGCGATGCGACATGCCCTCGACCTCCTGCCCAAGACTCGGGGGCAGCGGATCGATTTTCACGCCATTCCCGGAGAGGACCCGGCGGTCTACAGCCTGCTGCGCTCCACCCGCTCGATCGGGGTCTTCCAGGTCGAATCGCCGGGGCAGCGGGAGCTGCTCGGGCGTCTCCAGCCGGAGGGGTTCGGAGATCTTGTGACTGAGATCTCGCTGTTCCGGCCCGGCCCGGTCAAGGCTGACATGATCGGTCCCTACGTCGCTCGCCGACGCGAGCAGGGCGGTGTGGTTGCCGACAGTGGCAGACCGTCGAGAACCTACACCCATCCGCTGCTCGAGCTGGCGCTTGCCGAAACCTTCGGGGTGATCATCTACCACGAGCAGGTCATGAAAGTCGTCGCGGCGCTCACCGGCTGCGACCTGTCCTACGCCGACGTTGTTCGCCGCCGACTCGCCGACGCCGAGCAGCTACCCGCGTTGCGAGTCTGGGCGCTCGCCCGTGCACGGGACCGAGGGCTGGATGATGCCACGGCCGAGGCGGTGTGGCATCAGGTGGAGTCGTTCGCGTCGTTCGGGTTCTGCAAGGCTCACGCCGCGGCCTTCGCCGTACCGACCTACCGTTCAGCATGGTTGAAGGCCCACTACCTGCCGGAGTTCGTGGCCGGGCTGCTCACCCACGACCCGGGCATGTACCCACGCCGGCTCATTCTCGAGGACGCCCGCCAGTTCGGCGTGGCGGTGCTCGCCCCCGACATCAACGT
>JALZEO010000017.1 GCA_030862025.1 Actinomycetota bacterium
GCCGAAGGGCATGCAAATACCACCTTGGTCGCACAGCGCCGGCCGCAAGGACGCAGGCCATAGCCAGGGCTGGAGGGATGACGAGCAGAAGCAGCGCAAAGGCCACGAGATCGCCGCCATCGACCCGCCGGGCGACGAAGAACTCGGGGCTCTGCCGGAAGATGGCGAACAACGGCTGGGCGACCGCGAACGCTGACAGGACGAACAGATGCAGCGCTCCAGCCCGCACCTCCCCAAACGAACGAGGCCCGAAAGCGAGCCGATGACCCTGGGGGGCACGCATTTCGAGGGGATTGCGTGACGCCCGACGGAAGCGCCAAAGCCGATCGCGCCAGCTACGAGCGACGACGGGCCGGTCCGAGAGAAACCGCCAATTCATGGTGCGCTCCTGAAGCCGGTCGCCTGCATCTGCTCGCCGACCCGACTTCCCGGCACACCACTGCAAACTCTACGGCCGTCAGGGGCACGAGGCCAACAACCAGCATCAATGGACGACGGACGACCCCACCGAGCCGAGCCGCTCGCAAGGTTCCGATCGAACGATTCCTCGACGAGATGGCGCGTCTGGAGTCGGACCTCGATCACCACCAGGACTCGAGATCGCCCCGCAGGGCCGCCCGGCAAGCGCAGCTCCGGACGACGAGCGGGGCGGAATCTGTCATGTGTAGGGGAGACCGCTGTAGCGGACCGGCGGCCAGGGGGCCCTCACACGTGGCGTCAGTCAGCTGATGTACCGTCGAGGCCGGTGTGCCGGGAAGTTTGGTCGGCGAGTTTGAGACGTCCTTCGTACGAATTCGTACTTCCGCAGCAGGAGGCATAGCTCCTCCTGGCGGAGGACGCGTCAAGTGCCGTTGGGCGCTACTTTCGGCCCGTGATAGAGGGTGGGCGATGCTTGTCAGCTTTCACCACGCACTCGGTATCGATTACCCACATATTCTCATGGCCGTCCTCGCCGAAGGACGACTCCTGTTCCAACCTCCACCGGAGAGTCGCGGGACACACCGCTTCCGCTATTCAGAGTGATTAGGGAAAGTCCGGTTACTGGATTCCTAGGATCCTTGTCGACTTGTTGGTGAGCAACGCGTGACCAGGCAAGGACGAAAACCCCCGAATTCTGGGGTTTTGAGCGCGCTGGGAGGGATTCGAATCCCCGGCCGCCTGATCCTTAGTCCGTTACCAGCCATGACCGCCCGTGCCCTCCGGTGCAGCCGAATCCCGCTGACGTGCGGAATTGCATCACTCGACGCCGCGGCCATGACGGCCGGTGCCGCCCGTTATGGGCCATGTGTTTAGCAGACCGTTAGCAGGATCCTTGACGTCGACACCAAGCTGGGGGTGTCCTAGCGGGCCGCCGCGACCGCCTACGCGCTCAAACACAACCTGATCTGACACCGCATGGCACGAACGGACCACGCGGCCTCCGCTCTCCAAGTTGGCATGAGTAGGCGATGAACCGTCCGCCTCCCATCCATAGCGTCACAACGTTGACCGTGCGACGGACAGGAGCTCGTCATGAGCAGGCAATACGACGCGATCATCGTCGGGGCGCGCTGTGCCGGGTCTCCGACGGCGATGCTCCTGGCTCGCAAGGGCTACAACGTCCTCGTCGTCGACCGAGCGATGTTCCCCAGCGACACGATCTCGACGCACCTCGTCCACCCGCCGGGAGTAGCGGCCCTCGAGCGATGGGGCCTTGCTGGACCGTGTCGTTGTGACCGGATGCCCGCCCATCGACACGTATGCCTTCGACTTCGGACCCTTCACCATCTCAGGCGCCCCTGGGACCGACGACACCCCGGTCGCCTACGCCCCTCGACGGACCGTGCTCGACAAACTGCTGGTAGAAGCCGCGTACGAGGCGGGAGCCGAAGTGCGGGAGGAGTTCACCGTTCGAGGACGTCGTCACCGAAGACGGGCGCGTCACCGGCATTCGTGGTCACGGCAAGGGACGCCCCACGGTCGCCGAGCAGGCCCGAGTCGTCATCGGGGCAGACGGGCGCCACTCCCTGGTCGCGCAGGCTGTGAAGCCCGAGCAGTACAACGAAAACCGCCCCTTCAGGCCAGTTGCTACACCTACATGAGCGGGCTGCCGATGAACGGGCGCTTCGAGGCCCACCTGCGTCACAACCGGGCATTCACGGCGTGGCCCACAAACGACGACCTGACGCTCGTCATCGGCGGCTGGCACTACGCGGAATTCGAGGCGAACAAGAGGGACATTAAACGCAACTTCCTCAAGATGCTCGAACTGGCGCCGCACTTCGCCGAACGCTTCCAAGCCGGCACGCGCGATGCGCGCTTCGTCGGCGTGCCCGTGGCGAACTTCTTCCGCAAGCCCTACGGGCCAGGCTGGGCGCTGGTGGGAGACGCCGGCTACAACAAGGACTACATCAAAGCCCTGGGGATCAGCGACGCCTTCCGAGACGCCGAACTCTGCGCTACGGCTCTGGACGAGACGTTCTCCGATGTTCGCCCATTCGACATGGCGATGGGCGAGTACCAAGGCACGCGCGACGAGGACTCCCTGCCGATCTACGAGTTCACCACTCGGATCGCGACGCTCCAGCCTCCGCCACCCGAACTCCAGCAGCTGCTGGCCGCCGCGCATGGCAACCAGGAGGCGATGGACGGCTTCGCCCGGGTCGCTGCTGCCGTGACGCCGCCAAATGAATTCTTCTCGGAGGAAAACGTCCGACGCATTCTCGCTTCGGCCGAGTGAAGCGCACCCGGTTCCTGGGACAGATTCCATCTTTATCATGCCGCCGCTGATGAGCGTGAATCGGCGTCCCCTTGCGCGACGCGGTGGCCATCATGCGCTCCGCGATGCCTCGAGCGCGAGGACGCTGGGCGACCCGGAACCACGGCTACGAGCGTCCTGTCCCAGGTGGCGGTATCCGCGGCTACCGGATGGCGGAGGGGTGTCTATAGGTCGCGCTTCCGAGCGAGTTTTGCTCGATCTGTGAGACCCGCGAAGGTGTGACGCCGAGGAGTTCCGC
>JALZEO010000065.1 GCA_030862025.1 Actinomycetota bacterium
GAGCAAGACTGAGAAAGGCGTCCTCTTCACAAGCCTCAGCCCGCCCCGTCCGACGACGGCACGAACGTGAAGTCGTGTTTGGGCCGACATGAACCCCTGCACCGGACCTGAGAGGGGTCTGCTCGGGTTCCCCTTCGGGTGGCCGTGAGACGGAGGGCGGAGAAGGGGCTGGCGGAGCGGGGTGCCGCGTGGGAGGAAGTGCCAGGTGCGTCCGTGGCGGGTGATGGTCAGCTCGCCGCTGTCGGGGTTGAGGTGCAGCTTCCAGGCGCGGCGGTGCACGAGCCAGTGCCAGCGGCGGATCAGTAGGGCCAGGTTCTCGGGCTGGTGATCGCCACCCAGCTCTCTCGGTACCAGATGGTGCAGCTCACTCTATGCGGCAGGGGCAGTCGAGCCGGGGAAGCGGCAACCGCCATCGCGGGCTGCCACCGCCAGGCGGGTCACGCCGGGGATGTGAGCGGCCCGGGTCTTGGCCGAGACGGCCAGGGGACGGGCACCGTCGAACAGCACCACGCGCAGCTCCCCGTCCCGGGCCAGGGCCTCCACGGTGGCAGCGGTGAGGGTGGGCAGCACCCCGGGGGCAGCCAGCTCCACCCTCCCAGCCGCCGTCCCCGTGACGTCGGCAATATCGACGTGGGCGACCAGCAGGGGCCGGGCCGGACCTGCGCTGCCCCCGCCGAGGTAGTCGCCACAGATGCGCACCAGCCCCTGCGCCCGCTGCCGGGCCCGGCTTGACACCTCCCCCGGTTGATGCTGCACAGCGTCGGGAGGGTCGCTGGCGGCCTCCAGTGCGTTGAGACAGGTCGCACCCGCCACCGGGTCCAGCTCGCCGTAGAGGCGCACCGAACCGTCGAACGAGGGCTGCACGGCCAGGAAGCTCGACTCGACCGTGCGCTGCTCGCGGCGCTCGACCCGGTGTGCCCCGTCGATCTCGTCGGCGGCCTGTTCGACCGCCCACACCAGCTCGTCGGGGCTGTACTTGTCCACCAGCTCCAGCGAGGCCTCCACACGCTGGTCGACGCTCGGCAGGTCTGCGACCTTCAGGCGCCGCAGGCGTGCCACGATGCCCCTGACCTGGCCCCACGACAGCCTGCCCGCGGCGAACAGGGCCTTGGTGATGGGCATGCGCTCCAATACCCGGGCGGCTTCTAGCAGCATGCGGGCGTCGGAAGAGACCATGCGGTGCTCGAGGGCCACCAGCAGCTCCAGGGGCAGCCCTTCGATGATCTCGACCACGCCTGCCCGCTGTAGGCGGCCCGCCAGGTCGACCGCTTCGGCGGTGGCCTGCTGCGTCCGCCGCAGGGCATCCGACAGCTTGACCAGCATGTCGGCTCCCTCGGCCAGGCTGACCTCGCCCTCGGACGGTGCCATCGACCGGCAATGTGGCTGAGAAGTCGCGTCGCTTTCCATACCTGCAAACATACCTGCGGGCTGCGACATGGCAGGATCGTATGCAACGAAGGTTGTGGAAAAAGTGAGGCTAACTATGTAGCGAATTATAGCTCCCAAAAGGGCCTCTTCAGCACCGAAAACAGACTGCGGGTAGAGGACCTCTCATTGCGAACCAAAGGAGGCTCTGAGGTCAGTCATCTGGGCGGGTCTGACTCCGGTGAGCCGTGAGTCACGAGCCGGGTTCCCTGCAGCAGGGCCGCTTCGGCCTCCTCGACCATCCGTCGCAGTATCTCCGCCGCGGGAAGCACTTCACGCACGAGCCCTGCCGACTGGCCGGTCAGCGGCACGAACTCGTGCCCCCTCCCGTCCCGCATAGCCGCAAGGAGTTCCTCCCGCAGCCGGTCGGCCTCGGCCCGCACGGCCTCGTCCCGGTCGAGCCATTGCGTGATGAACGGAGTCCGAAGCACGCGGGGGGCCGTCCGGTACGCCTCCCCACCCGGCGGGGTCAGTAGCTCGCTGAGGAAGGTTGCCCGGACGGTCGACTCTGACGCCGCACCGACGATGTCCCGCTTCCAGGACTCGGGCACCGCGGCCTCTCTCGAGGCCAGGAACACCGTGCC
>JALZEO010000074.1 GCA_030862025.1 Actinomycetota bacterium
ATCCGACGCTCTGCGCGGTCGCCGGCGACCTGGGACCTCGCTACCCTGGCGGGCCGTGACTTGTGACGACGCCAGCCGCGGTCCCCATCCTAGTTGCCGCTGAGTGAGGAGCCTGTCGACGTGGCCGAGACGTGGCTGAGCCAAGAGGCCCACGACCGTCTGCGGGCGGAACTCGAGGAGTTACGGACTGAAGGGCGTGCCCGGATGGCGGCGACGATAGAGGAGGCCCGCGGGCACGGTGATCTGCGGGAGAACGCCGAGTACCATGCGGCCAAGGACGAGCAGGGCAAGATGGAGGCTCGTATCCGCCAGCTAGAGGCTCTGCTCCGAGAAGCCAAGGTTGGCGAGCCGACGCGCACCGATGTCGTGACGCCCGGGGTCATCGTGACTCTCGTCATCGGGGGAGAAGAGGAGACGTACCTCGTCGCTGGCAGCCGCGAAGAGCGACATGCACAGTTCGAGGTTCTCTCGGTCGCGTCCCCCATTGGCCGAGCGGTGCTCGGGGCCCGTCAAGGTGACACGCTGCAGGCTGACGCACCCTCTGGCGCTTTCGACGTCACCGTCGCCGAGATCCGGACTGCGGAGGGTCTCGCCTGAGGCAGCTCGAGCTCCGCACTCAGGACGCGTGCGAAATCCTGCCGGGAGTCGAGTGAGCTGCATTTCTTGACTCCATCTCGGGCCGGGACGCACCGATAAGAAGCGCAGTGAGCCAACGCAGGAGGGAGATTTGTCCGACCGCGTCGTCATGCGCGAATGCGCGAAACACAAAGTCCGAACGAGCATGGAAACCTGTTTCGTGGAGGGCTGCCCCACCAAGCCGGTCATCTGCTGGAACGTCTACTGCACGAGCAGCCTCCTGGGCAGTGCATCTCACAAGCACAACACCGAGCACACCTTGACCTTCTCGTCCTGATCGACGCTGTCGGAGGAACTCGACCCCGCTCATACGAGGCGTTCGATGATCATCGCCATTCCCTGGCCGCCACCGGCGCACATGGTCTCGAGCCCAACGGTGAGGTCCTCAGCCTGCAGACCGTTGAGGAGCGTCCCGCTCAGGCGAGCCCCGCTCATGCCGAAGGGGTGGCCCACCGCAATGGAGCCACCATGGATGTTCAGCTTGTCGAGGTCGATGCCGAGTTCGCGGTAGCTCGGAATGACCTGCGCCGCGAAGGCCTCGTTGAGCTCGACGAGATCGACGTCTGCAATCGTCATGCCTGCCCGCTGCAGCGCCCGCCGCGAGGCTTCAATCGGGCCCAGTCCCATGATCTCCGGGCTGAGCGCGGACACGCCAGTCGAGACGATACGCGCCAGCGGCGTGGCACCGAGTTCCCGCGCCTTGCGGTCGCTCATGACGATGACGGCAGCTGCGCCGTCGTTGAGTGGACAGGAGTTGCCGGCAGTGACCGTGCCGTCGCGCCGGAAGGCCGGTCTGAGCTCGGCCAGTCCCTCCATCGTGGTGTTCGGTCGCGGGCTGTCGTCCTGCGTCAAGACCTGGCCGTTCGGTAGCTTGATCGGCTCGATCTCGCGCTCCCAGAACCCGTCCGCAAGCGCCTTCGCATAGAGCCGCTGCGAGCGGTACGCGAACTCGTCCTGCTCCCGCCGGGAGACGTTCCTGAGCTGGGCGACGTTCTCGGCCGTCTGACCCATGGCCAGATAGAGATCAGGCAGCGACCTCGACCCGCGCGGGTCACACCACTTCTCCGCCCCCTCTCGCGCACGCTCTCCTGAGCGCCGCTCCGCCTCCTCGAAGGTCGGGTTCTTGGTGCCTGGGAGGCTGTCGGAGTTGCCCGTCAAGTAGCGGCTGACCATCTCGACTCCCGCAGAGATGAACACCTCACCCTCCCCTGCCTTGATGGCATGGAAGGCCATGCGGGTCGTCTGTAAGGAGGAAGCGCAGTACCGGGTGAGCGTGACGGCCGGCAGGTGGTCGAGGTCGAGCAGCACGGCCGCCACACGCCCGAGGTTGAAGCCATGCTCACCGCCCGGAAGGCCGCAGCCGAGCATGAGATCATCGATGTCGGCAGGGTCGAGTGCAGGAACCTGCCGCAGGACCGCCCGGATCATGGCTGCGCTGAGATCGTCGGGGCGCAGCTCGGTCATCGAGCCCCTGAAGGCGCGACCGATCGGGCTGCGCCGATGGGCGACGATGACGGCCTCTGGCATCCCAGCTCTCGGCGACGTCTTCAGGGGGGGTCACGCAGGGTCGGGCAGGTCATGCAGCGGGGCCCGCCGCGACCGCGTGGCAGTTCGAAGGAGGGGATGCGGTGGACGATGAGGCCTGCCTCTTCGAGCACCGCGTTGGTGGCGGGATTGCGCTCATAGGCGACAATTTCACCGGGTGCGACGGCAAGCACGTTGTTCCCGTCGTTCCACTGCTCGCGCTCAGCCTCGACGCTGTCGAGGTCGGGTTCAAGGGACCGCACCCGCTCAACACCGCACGCCCAAGCCAGCTCGGTGAGAAGGTCGGCACCTTCGGCGACCTCCAACCTTCCGCCCCCCCGCGGGGTCAGTCGCAAGCATCTCACGTGGGGCCGGATGCGCGGGTAGAGCAGGAACGTGCCATGGTCGACCATGGTGACGACCGTGTCGAGGTGCATCGTGCCCCGTGCTCGAGGCAGCTCAACCGCGAGGATACGTTTGACCACTCCGGCCTCGAACAGCCGCATCGCCAAGGTTTCGACTCCTGGGGGTGTGGTGCGCTCGGAGACACCGATGGCGAGCGCGTCCTCGGCGACGACGAGTACGTCGCCGCCCTCGACGGTGGCGGGGTAGTACTCCCGACGCTCCTCGCCGAACCAGATCGGGACGCCCGCGAAGAATGGGTGGAGGAGGTACACGAGGCGCAGGAGGTCGGCTTCACGGCGGCGCACGAGCCGGTTCATCGGAGAGATGACGGCTCCCTCACCTACCCAGGCTGAGGAGTCACGCATGAACACGGCGTTCGGCAGCGGCCGCAGCAGCGGCTCGAAGGGACGGTGGACCCGCGCAACGAAGCTATCGCTCTCGTCGAGGTCCGCGAGCGCCACCCCCCCAATGAGATGGCGGACGAGTGCCTCGATCGGCAGCTCCAGGAGGAATCCGCGCACGCTGTCGACAAGCCCGGGCCCACAGGTCGTGTCCGTCACCTGGCTGTGGACCACCTCGCGGGCGACCTCACCGTCGCTGAGCACGTCGGCGAGGAGGCGCTCGAGGTAGAGGACCTCGGTCCCGGCGTCGCTCAACACCCGTACGAAGTCGTCGTGCTCTTCTTGTGCCCTATCGACCCAGATCAACTCGTCGAACAGCAGCTCGTCCATGTTCGAGGGGGTCACCCGGCGCAGCTCGAGATCCGGTCGGTGCACGAGCACCGTGCGCAGTCGGCCCACCTCCGTCCGAACACCGACCGCCGTGCGAGCCACGATGGGACGTCGCTAGCCCAGTGCGGCGCGGGGTGCCGCCACGATGCCGGGATCCGGCGGAGGGGCGGGGGGACGCGGCAGGTGAGGCTCGACCCCTTCGGCTATGTCGCGCGGTTCTCGAGCGGCTCCGAGGGATCCTGTGGGCTCGAACCAGCGGCCGTTGGCGGGCAAGTTCTCGAGGTTGATCCGCGGCAGCGGTTCGGCGAACAGCCCGGGGATGTCTTCGAGGTCGACGAAACGCAACCGCTCGCTCATGGACAGCCCGCCCGCGTACTCGGCGAAGCCGAGCACCGTGACGCCGATCCCGTTTGTGGCGAGCGTCTCGAGTGGCTGGAGGAAGTTGCGGGCATCGTTCGAACCCACGTAGACGGCCTCGAGGTCCCCCTCCTCGACCCGGCTCTCGATGTGGGCCAGCATGTCCGCGTCCACGTCGCTGTCGGCGATCTTCGGCTTGGCGAAGACACGGAAGCCCTCTTCGAGCAGCCACAAGACCCAGCCGCGCATCGGCCCGGCGACGTGCGGGGAGACGTTGACGAACACGCAGGCTTCGACCTCGTTGGCGGCGCCCGCCCGTCCCATCAGCCACTCGCCGAGGACGTCGAGGTCGGGTCGCTCCTTCGCCGTCGGCTTGCTGTCGATGATGTTCGCGAGGGTCATGTCTACGTTCGGCGCGTCCCACACCAGCAGATGTCGTCCCATGAGGCTCTCCTCATACATCCTGCGACGCAGAGAGTTGCAAAGTGCGTCGCGGCAAGCTCCCTTTGACGCCATCGTAACCCCGAACGCGATGTGCGGTTAGCGCACGTCGCCGGTCGGGCGCCCATCACGTATCCCTCGCATAGGCTCGTACGTTGCCGCGATACGGGGAGAGATCGTGAATGGGATCGTGACGTCCGCCGTAGAGCGTTACCTCGACGAGTTCACGCACGCTCAACATGACGATCCGGTGCTCGACGAGATGGAGCAGCGCGCGCGCCGGTTGACCTTTCCCATCGTCGGTCGGACGGTCGGCCGCTTCCTCGAGCAGCAGGCGGCGGCGGTGGGCGCCCGTCGCGTGTTCGAACTCGGCTCGGGCTTCGGCTACTCGGCCTACTGGTTCGCGCGGGCGCTCGAATTTCGGCCCGACCCACCCGACGGCGTACGCCCGGCGTCCCCGGGCGGGGGCGAGGTGATCTGCACGGATCTCGACCCCGAGAACGCAACCGAGGCGGAGCGCTTCCTGGTCCATGCTGGCCTCTGGAAGCACGTGAGCTTCCATGTCGGGGACGCTGCCGAGGTGCTGTCAGCTCACGACGGGGAATTCGACGTCATCTTCTGCGACGCCGACAAGGAACGCTACCCCGAGCACTGGCGCAACGCAGCCGGACG
>JALZEO010000076.1 GCA_030862025.1 Actinomycetota bacterium
GGGCTGCTCTGGGCGGTTCCGGTCAACACCTCACGTCGGCACGCCTCGCGCCGCGAGCCAGGCGTCAGTCGAGCCCACTCAAGCTTGTAAAACAACTTGTAAACCTTGGAGGTGCCCGTGAAAAGCAACGCGACATCTACCGTCACAGCGGCCGAGGTCCTTGGCATGCGGTCACGCCAGAAGAGACTCCTCGGTGTCACCATTCTCTTGCTCCTCACCCTCTTCGGCCAATCCGCGCTATTCGCGGCCCCGAAGCCGAAGAATCCCGGCCCCCAACCCGACCTGATCGTGCGATCCGACGTGCTGGAGAAGCAGTGGGTCGTGCGTGACGAGAACGTGCGGGCAGATTGGTGCAGCGCGATCGAAGGTGGCATTCAACAGGGGGTCTTCAAGGTCCTGCGATTCACCGTCACCACACCGAACATCGGTGCGGCCGACCTCGTCGTTGGTGACCCGAACGACCGCCCCGATCTATTCGAGAATGCGGAGTGCCACCACCACTTCCATTTCAGGGACTACGCGCTCTACGAACTCGTCGATCCCAGGACAGGCAAGGTGTGGAAGGCAGCGAAACGGGGCTTCTGCATGCTCGACAGCGACCGTTACCCGTCATATGCCGGAGACGCCCCGCCACGGCAATTCAAGGAATGCGGCGCCCCTGGCACAGCAGGCAACCAGGGAATCAGCCGAGGCTGGTCTGACACCTACCGCCTCACTTTGGGCGGACAGTACTTCGTGCTCGACGGTGGAGATGGGCAGCCCCCCGTTCCGCCCGGCACGTACAAGATCCGGGTCACGGTGAATCCGAACCGCGTGTTCACCGAGTCCAACTACGGCAACAACGTGGGCGAGGCCACGGTCACCATTCCGGACAAGGCCGGTCATGACGGGGTTGGCCCCATGGCTGGTACGCCGCATCCCACATCAGAAGCAGCGGAGCATTGAGGTCCGAAGTGATCCCTACAGGCGGCGGGGCCTGCGCACGTGCCGGTCCTCAGGGACGCCCATGTTCGGGGGCGGCGGCGGCCAACTCGTCGTAGAGAGCGTCCACCTGACGTTCGAGGTCGTCGAGATCCCCGCTGTTGTCCACGACGTGGCTGGCGACGGCAAGGCGCTCCCCGTCGCTCGCTTGAGCAGCGATGCGGGCCCTGACCTCGTCAAGGTCCATCCCTCGTTCGCGCACGAGACGAGCGATGCGCACCTCCTCTGGCGCGAGGATCACCACGACGGCCTGGTAGGGCCGGTCTTCGTCAGCTTCGACGAGGAGCGGGACGTCCACGACGACGATGCCGTGGGGACCGAGCTCGTCGCTGCCTTCCAGCTCATCGAGACGCGCTTCGATGCGCTCGCGGACGCGGGGATGGATGATCGAGTTCAGGTCTCGACGGGCATCCTCGTCGCCGAAGACGATCGTGGCCAGTCGGGGACGGTCAAGGCCCCCCTCCGAGGTGACGACTTCCTCGCCGAAACGTTCCACGACCTCACGGAAGCCTTCGGAGCCCGGCTCGACGACTTCGCGCGCGATCTGATCGGCGTCGAGGACGAGCACGCCGCGGTCGGCGAGCATGCCGCTGACGGTGCTCTTACCGCTGCCGATGCCACCGGTGAGCGCGACCACGTACACGACGACGTCTCGGCGTCAGCCCCTACGACTCGGAGTACCCGCCCGATGGCGGCTCGGGCGGCGCCTCGCCCGGCTGTTCCTCCATCGCGGGTGGGGCCTGGGCGATAGCTCGAGTCGGGGCCGCATCGCCTTCTTGAGCGGGTCGGTCAGCGTGATCGGGCTCCGTCCCGGCGATCTCATCGGGGTCCGCCGCGCCGACCGTGCCGAGAGCGGGCGCACCCTCCTCGGCGGTGGACGCGCTGGCTTGACCAGCGAGCTCGGCCTCGAGCGCCGGCTCGCACCCTGGGGGGTCGGTGGCGACGCTGGCCGTCCCTGATCCCGTCGCACTTCGGCGGAAGATTGAAATCCGGCCTGGCGCAGCTGATCGCCGAGGGCGTGCGTGCTGGGAGTATCGGTGCCCGAAACGTAGGCGGTCTCGGCGAGGGCGATCTGCTCGGGGGTGAGAGTGCGCTCGCTAGACGGAGGCGAGGGCGAGCGGACCTGCTTGAGCGACAGGCTGATGCGCCGACGGATGGTATCGATATCGATGACCTTCACCTCGATGCGGTCGCCGACATTCACGACGGCCTCGGGGGCCTCGACGTGGTGCTCGGCGAGCTCCGAGATGTGGATGAGCCCTTCGATGCCCTCGGCCACCTTCACGAACGCACCGAAGGGTACGAGCTTCGTAACCTCGCCCTCGACGACGTCGCCGACCTGGTTCTCCCTGGCGAATTTCGTCCAAGGGTCTTCCTGGGTCGCCTTCAAAGACAGCGACACTCGTTCGCGCTCGAGGTCGACGTCCAGCACCTCCACCGTGACCTCATCGCCCACCTCCACGACCTCGCTGGGATGGTCGATGTGGTGCCACGACAGCTCCGATACGTGCACGA
>JALZEO010000104.1 GCA_030862025.1 Actinomycetota bacterium
GTGATCACGGGCCCCGTCGCAGCGGCTCACGGGAGCATCTCCGCCGCTGTCTCCCATGACCGAGGACAGCTCCTCTGGGGTCGCTCCTGGTGGGGGCTGCTCACCTGCCCGCTCCTGAGCGGCGCCCGATCGCGAGGCCGACGAGTGCTCCGGCCGCGGCCCCGAGTACGAAGCCGAGACCCCGTCCCGCTGGCGCCGGCGTCGCCTCGAGCAGCGACTTCGGCGGGCCGGAAGAGATTCGCAGGGGTCGGATCTCCATGCCCACGGGGGCACCGCTCTGTGTGCCGTGCTCGTCGACGGCCCGCAACTCTACGCTGTACCGGCCGGGGGCCAGAGGAGTTCCCCCTGGGCGATCGAGGTCGAACGAGACCGAGCGGCGGCCCGGTTCGACGACCCCGATGCGGTCCCGGGTCACCTCCGCCCCGGAGGCGTCGGCGACGACGAGGAACAGCTCGGCAGCCTTGTTGACGACCGCGTCGACCACAACGACCTCCACCTCCCGCGGGGTCGCATGGCGCGTCTGCGTAGGTGAAACGACAAGCGGAGCACCGTACCCGCGTGGGGCCTGCAGCTCCACTGCGCGGTCCGAGCGCCGAGCAACTCTCCAAGTGCCGAGCCCGCGGTCGGTGATGACCTGCCCTCCCGCGAGTACTCTCAGCACCCCGTCCGCTCGGATGCGTAAGGCCTGCCCGTTGGGCTCCACGCCCACGCGAATGCGCTGGGGGAGGTCAGGCGCTCGGGCCGGACGCAACCCACCGTAGTACGCGGCGAGGATGTCCCCGTAATCTATCCCGGCTTCAGCCTTACCCTTCGCCCCGTACTGGCTCATTCCCACACCATGCCCGAAGCCGCGCCCGTCGACGATGACCTCGTCCGGTGTGACCATGAAGGCCAGGCGACTGGACGGCAGCGTCTCGGGCAACCGCCCTCCGTCCGGTCGCGTCGACGGGAAGCGGCCCGGGAACAGGCGCGGGGCCACGTCAGACACGAAGCCCCGGAATTCGCTTGCGGTGACTTCCGCCACAGTTCCAGTTGCGCCGACCACAGCAACCCGGTCGGGCTTTCCGCCGCCCGCTGGTATGACGATGACGTTGGCGTGGGGTACGGCCGCGGCGAGGGTGCGACCCCGCGCCAGTACGGCGTCGAACTCGGCCCGCGTGAACCGCACCTGCCAGTGGTGGAACGGCGAGACCGCGTCCTCGGGGTCCGCGGTGCCTTTGAGGTAAGGTTTGGGACCCTCGTTGGGGAATACCTCCTCGTTGTCGCGGGTCTGGCCGCCGGAGGTGGAGAAGTAGCGGGCGAGGATGGGAGTGCCACGGTCGAGGAGCACCTCGCCGTCAGTGGAGGCCACGGCTTGAGCCCAGCGGTCGCCCCCCGGAGCCTCGACGGGCTCTCGGCCGCGAAAGACTTGACAGGCCACCCCCGCGCAGAGGTCGTAGCCTTGCGCTTGGAAGGTACCGAGTCGGATCGAGTACCAGGCATACGTGCGAGCTGCGACCGCCTGTGCCTTCAGAGCCTCCAGCGGCCAGCTCGGGGGCACCTCCTCGAGACCCTCGAGGTAGCTGCCGAGAGAGACATCGTTGATGGCCACAAGACGACCATCGGCCGCGGCCCGAACCTCGATCGTCTCTGAGTAGCGGCCGACCCCGGTCAGCTCGATGGCCGTGCCCGGAGAGGCCTCGAAACGCAGCGGCACGCCGTACGCTCCGAGGCTGACCTGCGGTTGTTGGGCCTCAGCCGTTCCCAGCGTGACGGAGATCAGAAGCAGGGCGGTGAGGATCGTCGCTGCTGCAGTCCGCGCTCCAGCATGGTGTCGCGCCCGGCCGGCCAAGCCTGTCCTGTCCGCCGGGGCCACCGCTTACGCGGACTCCCAGGCCGCATCTGCCGCTCGACTGTCGGTGGGGACGCGGTCGATTTGGGCGCCGAGACTCCGCAGCCGCTCCCCGATCCGGGCATAACCCCGGTCGATGTGGTGCACGGCCCCTACGCGCGTCTCCCCCTTGGCCACGAGGCCGGCGAGCAGACACGCCGCTCCCGCCCGGACGTCGAGCGATCGGACGCTGCCGCCGCGCAAGCGGCGAGGGCCGCGGATCACCGCGTGGTGGCCGTCGACGACGATCTCGGCACCGAGCCGCGCCAACTCCGAGATGAACGCGAAGCGAGACTCGAAGACGTTCTCGGTGACGATGCTCGTTCCCCTCGACTGTGACAGGAGCACCATGAGCTGTGGCTGTAGATCCGTGGGGAAGCCCGGGTAGGGCAGGGTGACGACGTCAACCGCCCGCAGCTCGTCGCCTTTGACGCGCAGGCTGTCCTCCCCCGCCTCGACGATTGTCCCCGCGGCAGCCAGCTTTGCGATTGGTAGCTTCAGGTGCTCGGGCCGCATTCTGCGGATGGTCACATCACCTCCTGTCAAGGCGGCTGCGATGGCGAACGTCCCCGCTTCGATGCGGTCAGGGATGGTGTCGTGGCTGACCGGATGTAGTTCGCGGACTCCCTCGATCGTCAGGGTCGAGGTCCCGACTCCTTCGATGTGTGCACCCATGCCAAGGAGCATCGTGCAGAGATCGGCGATCTCGGGTTCGCGCGCGGCGTTGTCGATCACCGTTCGACCACAGGCGAGCACGGCGGCCATGATCAGGTTCTCGGAGGCACCGACGCTGGGAAAGTCGAGAGTGAGGTTCGCGCCATGCAGTCCATCGGACCTGACCTCGACCTCGTCTCCATCCTCGACGACCTCCGCGCCCATTTCGACGAGACCTCGCAGGTGCAGGTCGATCGGACGCGCACCGATATGGTCGCCGCCGGGGAGGGCCACGCGGGCACGACCGACACGGCCGACGAGTGGCCCCAGTACCGCGATCGAGGCTCGCATCTGGGTCACGAAGGAGCGCGGGGCGTGCCAAGCGGGTTCGTCAACACCGATCACGACCGTCCCGTCGGGACGTAGGTCGACCTCAGCACCGAGACCGGCGAGCACCTCCCCCATGACCGCTACGTCCGCGATGGTGGGGACGTTACTCACGATTGTCTCGCCACAGGCGAGCAGTGACGCCGCCATGAGCTTGAGAGCGGAGTTCTTGGCGCCGCTGACGTGGACTTCCCCTTGGAGGGGGTAGCCCCCGCGAACGACGAAGACGTCCCGGAACGCCAGGTCAGCAGGGCTGTGGTCAGCCATGACACGAGGATAGTGAGGTCGAGGGCTTCTGCGATTCACGTCGCGCCGACAGCGAAGCGGCAGCGCGACGTCTCACGCCCCGCTGAGCAGCGTGGCAGGGCTCGGCGCTAGGTGGCGACTTCGCGACGAGTCTTCGCCCGGCTGAGGGCGGCCCGCGTCTCGGCGTCTTCCTCCTTCGACAGGCGCTCCTCGTAGCGCTCGATGTCGCGTTCGGCTCGCTGCTGCTCGATTTCGCTCTCGAGCTCGGCCATGTCGGCGAGCACGACGAGGTTGTTGTCCTGGAAGTAGAGGAAGCCGTGATGCACGGCAACCGTCTCCTGCCCGCCGTCAGCCAGATTGATGCGGACCGGGGCGATGTCGAGTGTGAGCAGGGCCGGCTGGTGTCCCGGCAGGATGCCGATCTCACCCTCGAGTGAGCGGGCGTAGACCTCGTTCGCCTCCCCCTCAAACAGTCGCTTCTCGGCGCTGACAACCTCAACGTGCATCGTGGCCATGCGTGACCCTCGATCCCGGTGGCGGACTTCTCGGCTTCCTAGAGGTCTTTCGCTTTCTCTCTCGCGTCGTCGACAGTTCCGACCATGGTGAAGGCCTGCTGCGGGAGGTCGTCGACCTCCCCGTCGAGGATGGCCTTGAACGACTCGACGGTCTCCTCGATCGGCACGAACTCGCCGGGGACGCCGGTGAACTGCTCGGCGACGAAGAAGGGCTGCGAGAAGAACTGCTGGATCTTCCTAGCCCGCTGAACGGTGAGCTTGTCCTCTTCGTCGAGCTCGTCAATGCCGAGGATCGAGATGATGTCCTCGAGGTCGTCGTAACGTTGCAGCGTCTGCTGCACCCGCTGGGCCACCTCGTAGTGTTCCTCGCCCACGATGTCCGAGTCGAGGATGGACGAGCTCGACTCGAGCGCATCGACCGCGGGGTAGATGCCGCGCTCGGCGATGTCCCGCGAGAGCACGGTCTGCGCGTCGAGGTGCGCGAAGGTCGTGTGCGGCGCAGGGTCGGTGATGTCGTCCGCAGGCACGTACACGGCCTGCAGCGAGGTGATCGAACGCCCGCGCGTCGAGGTGATGCGCTCCTGGAGGTAGCCCATCTCGTCGGAGAGGGTGGGCTGATAGCCGACCGCCGAGGGCATGCGGCCGAGCAGCGTCGACACCTCCTGACCGGCTTGGACGAAGCGGAAGATGTTGTCGATGAAGAGCAGGACGTCCTGCTCTTCGACGTCGCGGAAATACTCGGCGATTGTGAGGGCGCTCAGCCCGACCCGCAGGCGCACCCCCGGCGGCTCGTCCATCTGGCCGAAGACCAGCGCCGCCTTCGAGAGGACCCCTGACTGCTTCGTCTCGAGGTAGAGGTCGTTGCCCTCGCGGGTCCGCTCACCTACCCCGCCAAAGACGGAGACTCCGCCGTGCTCCTCTCCCACCCGGTGGATCATCTCCATGATGATGACGGTCTTCCCCACACCCGCCCCGCCGAACATCCCGACCTTGCCGCCGCGGACATAAGGTTCCATGAGGTCGATGACCTTGATGCCGGTCTCGAACATCTCGGTCTGGGGCTCGAGTTGGTCGAACGCGGGCGGATCGCGGTGGATGGGCCACCAGTCGGAGGCGTCGACCTCACCCTCCCGGTCGAGGCTATCACCGAGGACGTTGTAGACGTGACCGAGCACTCCGGGGCCGACCGGCATCTTGATCGGTGCGCCCGTGTTCTTCACCGGCGTCCCACGCACGACGCCGTCCGTCGGCTGCATGCAGATGGCACGCACCGTGTGATCGCCGAGGTGCTGAGCGACCTCGGCGGTGAGCTTCATGGGATGACCGGATTCGCTGTCCTCACGCTCGAAAGTCACGGCGTAGCGGATCTCTGGCAGTGCGACGCCGGGCGGGAAGGCCACGTCGATAACGGGGCCGGTGACGCGGCTGATTCGGCCGTCCTCGTTCGGCATCTTCGTTCACTCCTCGCGATCAGGCTGACTGCTGCTCACTACTCGGACAGGGCCTCCGCGCCGGCGGAGATCTGGGTGATCTCCTGGGTGATCTGCTGCTGGCGAGCGCGGTTCAGCTCGCGTTCGAGGTCTTCGACCATCTCCTCGGCGTTCTCGGTCGCCTGCTGCATGGCGCGTTGACGCATCGCGTGCTCCGAGGCGGCCGCGGACAGCAGCGTGTAGAACAGATTCGCTTCGACATAGCGCGGGATGAGTCGTTCGAGGATCTCCTCCGGGTCGGGCTCGAACATGAACTCAGCAGGCATCTCCTCGCCGCCCTCGAACTCCTCCACGTCGACGGGAAGGAGCTGCATGCGTTGGACCTGCTGCCGCATCCGGTTGTGGAACTCCGTGTAGACAACCCAGACGCGGTCGAACCTCTCCTCCCGGTAGCCCTCCATGAGGGCGTCGGCGATGAGTTCGGCGTCGGCGATGTCGGGGCGTTCGGAGAAGCCGGTCCAGGTGCGCTCCGGATCCAGGCCCTGGAACCGGAAGAAGCGCACACCCTTCTCTCCCACTGGGTACAGGTGGATGTCGTGTCCCTCGTCACGCTCTTCGGAGATGAGGCTTTGAGCCGCTCGCAGGATGTTGGCGTTGTAGGCCCCGGCCAGGCCCCGGTCGGAGTTGATCGTGCAGATCGCCACCGCGTCGACAGAGTCATGCGGCTGGAGCAAGGGGTGCTCGGCCGCCTCTGTCGAGGCCATGAGACCGCGAATGATCTCCTCGATCATCTCCGCGTACGGCCGCGACTCCTCCACCCGCCGACGGGCGCGCTGGATGCGCGAGGCGGCGATCATCTCCATCGCGTGAGTGACCTGCTTGGTGTTGTTGACGGAGTCGATACGCCCCCGCAGTTCGTTCAGCTCACCCGCGCCGCCCGCCATGCTGTCCCTCTACTCCACTCCGACCGGACCGGTCTACAGCTGACTACTCGCCGGACTTCTGCTCTTCCGCCTCGCCGCTCTCCTCGGACGTGCTCGCCTCGGCCTCCTCCTCTTCCTCGGCGCTGGCCTCGGTCTCCTCCTCTTCCTCGGCGCTGGCCTCGGCCTCCTCCGACCCCTCTTCTTCCTCCTGGTCGCCGCCGGGCGGCTCGATCTCCTCGGAAGGCTCGAACTGCTCCTTGAAGCTGTTCACCGCCTGCTCGAGGTCGTCACCGATCTCGTCGAGGTCGGCATCCCCTCCCAGTCGATCGAGCAGGTCGCTGTGGCGGGAGCGCATGAAATCGCGCAGCTCCTGCTCGAAGCGCTTGATATCGTCGACTGGGAGGTCGTCGAGTTTCCCGTTCGTGGCCGCCCAGACCGATACGACCTGCTCGCCCATCGGCACCGGTTCGTACTGCGGCTGCTTCAACACCTCGACGATGCGCTCGCCGCGCGCCAGCTGCCGTTGTGACGCCTCGTCAAGCTCCGAGCCGAACTCGGAGAACGCCTCCATCTCCCGGTACTGGGAGAGGTCGAGGCGGAGGCTTCCGGCGATGTCCTTCATCGCCGCGGTCTGGGCGTCGCCACCCACCCGGGACACTGAGCGCCCGGCATTGATAGCTGGGCGGACCCCTTCGTTGAAGAGTTCCTTCTCGAGGTAAATCTGGCCGTCGGTGATGGAGATGACGTTCGTGGGGATGTAGGCGGAGATGTCACCCGCCTTCGTCTCGATGATCGGCAATGCGGTCAGCGAGCCGGCACCCAGATCGTCCGAGAGCTTCGCGGCGCGCTCGAGTAGCCGGCTGTGGAGGTAGAAGACGTCGCCGGGGTAGGCCTCGCGACCCGGCGGCCGGCGCAGCAACAGCGAGATCTGCCGGTACGCGTCGGCCTGCTTCGACAGGTCGTCGTAGACGATGAGGGAGTGCTCCCCGTTGTACATCCAGTGGTTGCCCATCGCACAGCCGGCGTAGGGGGCGAGGTAGAGGTAGGGAGCGGGCACGGACGCCGAGGCGTTCACGACGACCGTGTATTCGAGGGCACTCTCCTCCTCGAGGTGCTCGACGACCGCCGCGACATCGGAGCCCTTCTGCCCGATGGCGACGTAGATGCACTTCACCGCCCGATCAGTGCCCCAGAAACGGCGCTGGTTGATGATCGCGTCGATTGCGACAGCGGTTTTGCCCGTCTGGCGGTCGCCGATGATGAGCTCTCTCTGGCCGCGCCCGATCGGGATCATCGAATCGATCGCCTTGATACCGGTCTCGAGCGGCTCCTCCACCGGTTGGCGCTCGATCACTCCCGGGGCCTGGATCTCGACGTTTCGACGGTCGGCGATCTTCGACTCGTCGAGGTCGCCTTTGCCGTCGAGCGGCCGCCCGAGCGCGTCGACCACCCGGCCCAACAAGGCGTCCCCCACCGGGACCGAGAGAACCCGCCCGGTCCTGCGGACCGTGTCGCCCTCCTCCACGGAGCCTGGGTCGCCGAGCACGACCACCCCTATGGTGTCCTCGTCGAGGTTCATGGCGATGCCGGTAACGCCTTCACCGAAATCGAGCAGTTCGTTCGCCATGCAGCCTGGGAGACCGGACACGTGGGCGATGCCGTCACCGGTCTCGAGCACCCGGCCTACTTCCTCACGCTCGAGCTCGGGCTCGTAGTCTTCGACCAGCGACCGCAGGGCCTTCGAGACGTCTTCCGGGTTGATGACCAGCTCAGCCATGCTCTGCAAGCTCCGTTCGTGTCATGCGCCCGCGTATCAGCTCCCCAGACGAGCTCTGATCTCCTCGAGACGCCGTGCAATCGTACCGTCGATGATGGTGTCACCGATCTGGGCCCGTACCCCTCCGATCACGCTCTCGTCGACGAAGACCTTCATCTCGAGCTGCTTTCCGGTGACCTCCTCCAGCGCTTCGCGCAGCCGCTCGCGCCGTTCCTGATCAAGCGGGACGGCGACATAGACGTGCGCTAGCTCCCGCTCCCGCTCCTCGGCTGCGCGTTCGGCGACTCCGCGGGCGACGCTGTCGAAGTTTCGCACGCGACCACTTGCGACGAGCAGGGTCACGGCGGTGCGGGTCATGGGATGGGCGGCCTCCAGCACCTCGTCGACGACCTCGAGCCGGCGACCGAGAGGAAGCTGCGAGTCGGCGAGTGCCTCGTGGAGATCAGTGTGCTCCTCGAGCGCTCGGGCGATCCGCAGCAGCTCGTCCTCGACGGCATCCAAGGCATCCTCGCCGCGAGCCATCGCGATGATCGCCTCGACGTAGGGTTTGGTGCGGTCGCTGTTCGCCATCGTCTCCGTCCTACTCCCCTCCGCGATGAGCTGCCGTCCCGGCGACGAGGCGAGCCCCTACGACTGGAAACACCACCGGATATCAGCTGGCGCTCGGCCCACGCCCGTTCGTCCCCGCGAGGGTGTCGATGTAGCGGTCGATGAGACCCTCGTGCGCCTCCTCGTCGAGCTCCCGCTGGACGATCTTCTCAGCAAGCTCGACCGACAGACGTCCCATTTCCGCGCGCAACTGCTGGACGGTCCGGTCACGCTCGTTTCGCACTTCCGTCTGAGCGCGCTGCACGATCGCCTGCGCCTCCGCCTCCGCCTTCTCGATGATGTCGCGACGCAGGGCCTCGGCGTTCTCACGGGCGTCCGCGACGATGCGGTTGGCCTCGCTCTTCGCATCGGCGAGCTGGCTCTCGTAGCGCTCCCGCAGGCGCTCGGCCTCGTTGACCTGTTCCTGGGCGTGCTCGAGTCGCCCCTGGATGGCCTCGATGCGCTCCTCGAGCACGCTGTTGATCCGGGGAAAGGCGAACTTCCACATGATCACGAGAAAGAGGGCGAAGGCGACCGTGCCCCAGACGAGCTCCCCAGGCGCGGGCAGGATCAGCTGGGTCCCACCGGCGGCGACCAGCGACGGGACTTCTATGGTGAGCAGTGACATCGCGTCTCCTCGCGGTTCTGGCTGTGGCTACGAGACGATGAAGGAAAGGACGAATCCGAACAGAGCGAGCGCCTCAACGAAGGCGATTCCGAGGAACATGGTTGTGCGGACCATACCGGCGGCCTCCGGTTGGCGTGCCATGCCCTCGATGGCCTTCCCGACGATGTAGCCGATGCCGATGCCAGGACCTATGGCGGCCAGGCCGTACACGAGGCCCTTCCCGATCGCGCTCTGACCCAGGAAGGGAAAGAGCTGCGACATGATGCTGAATATGACGTCCATGTGGTCTCCTTTTCGCCCCTGGTGCGATGATCGCTGGCGTCGAACCGGTGGGCGACCCGGCCCGATGTGGGCGTCAGTGTTCCGGGTGCATGGAACGCCCGATGTAAACGGCGGTGAGGATCACGAAGATATAGGCCTGCAGGAGGTCGATGAGGAGCTCGAACGCCACGACGACCGGCCCCACTCCGAGTGTGATGATCCCGAAAGGTAGGAGCATTGGCTGGGGCACGTCGAGGAATTCCACGTTGAAGAGGAATGAGTCGGTCATGAGGAACACGATCACGAGCAGGATGTGGCCAGCCATCATGTTGGCGAAAAGACGGATGGCGAGCGTGAAGGGACGCACGATGAGAGTCGAGATGAGCTCGATAGGCGCCAGCAGCGGCAGGATGGTCTTCGGCACGCCGCTCGGGACCGCGATGTTCTTGAAGTAGGCGAGGAAGCCCTGCTCCTTGATCCCAACGATGAGGAAGATCGTCCATGTGGCCATCGCGAGCATGAACGGCATCGCCATGCGCCCGGTCGGCGGGAAGATGATGTAGGGGATCACCTCGAAGACGTTCATCACCAGGATGAACACGAACAGGACCGTGAGATACGGAACCCACTGCAGCCCGGCCGGACCGATCACCTCGATCACGATGTAGTCGCGGACGAACTGGACGACGCTTTCGACGAGCAGCTGGCCCTTCCGGGGCACGATCTGCGCCTTGCGCAGCGGAATGAGGAAGAGGGCGAGGGCGACTATGACCCCCACGAACATGAGCAGCGACACCCGGTTGAACCCGAGTATCGACTCTTTGCCGAAAATGGGCGGGTACTCGAAGAGTTCCGTGACCGGAGGCATTTGAAACTGGGCGAGCAGAGCCATCGTCATGCGCTCTCCTTCCCGTCACTTGTGGCCGGAATTCTCCCCATCCGCCGGGCCTGCGGCCCATCCCCGGGCCGGCCCATGTCCCGCATGGCCTTCTCGAGTCGGGTGGGAGCGCGGTCCGGGGACACCCACCACAGCTTGGGGCGGCGGAGCACGAGGCGTACCTCGGCGGCGAGCAGAGCCACCACCCCCAGTCCGACCGTGGCCGCGAACGCGGTTCCGTCGAGTCCCTCGACCGAGTCGAGCACCGGCATGGCGAGCGCGAAGCCGCCGAGACGCAAGCC
>JALZEO010000132.1 GCA_030862025.1 Actinomycetota bacterium
AACCCGCCGTTGCAGCGGGTTTCGAGGTGGAGCGGACGACGGGATTCGAACCCGCGACCCCCACCTTGGCAAGGTGTTAGGCATCGTGTTAGAGCATGATATTAGATGGCCCATTGTGCCGCTGAACTGCGAAAACACAACAACGTAAGGCACTCGCCGCCACTCTTTGCCCCTAGGTTTCACCAAAGATCGTGACCATTGTGTGACCATGACGCAAGAGAACCGGGGTCTGGAACTCGTACAAGCGGAAAGCCGCATGCCTCGACGGTTCCGGCGGGGCTCGATTGCTGCGGGGCCGAGGCGTGACAACTGCTGCTGCGTGGCGAGCCGGACGGGCGTCCCAGGGCGGCGTACCCTTCGAGAAGAAAGAGAGGTCAGCGCCATGAGTACGGTGGAGATCAAGCTCGACGACGACCTCCTCGCGCTTATCGACGAACGCGCGGCCGCGTCGGGCAAGCCACGCGATGAGGTGATCGCCGAGGCGGTCCGTCGTCAGCTCCAGGGTGGGCAACTGCGGGAGACCCTCGCGTCGGCGCGAGCACGCAGCAACCTCTCTGAAGACGAAGCGATGCAGCTTGCGGTCGCCGAGCAGAAGGCTTACCGCGCCGAGCGTGCCGCCGACGTCGGCTAGGTGCCAGCACCTCTGCGGGTGGTGATCGATCCCAACGTCCTGGTATCTGCGGCGATCACCTCGTCCGGTGCGATGGCCGCGGTGCCGGACCTGATCGACGTCTCGGTCATCGTCCCGATCGTCTCTCCGGCCTTGCTGGCCGAGTTGAGCGGCGTCCTCCGTCGCGACAAGTTCCGTCAGTACCTCACGGTGGAAGAGGCAATCGCGTACGTCGACGAGTTGGAACGGATCGCCGAGACCTGGGACGATTCTCCCGATCCGCCCGCCATCTCGCCAGACCGGGACGACGACTACCTCATCGCGCTCGCCCGCTCCTCCGAAGCAGATGCGCTTGTGTCCGGCGATACGGATGTGACTGGCCTTGAATTGCCTAGCCTGCCGGTGCTCACTCCTCGTGAGCTGTTGGACAGACTCCTCACCGAGACGGACGAGCAGAGCGGCTCAGGACCGAGCTCACCCTAAACCTCTCGATTAACGCTGGGCTGCGTCAGACGGAACTCCAATAGGTGGATGTTCTGATCTGCATGCCTAACATTTTCGGACGGAGGTGCCGGTCGGTCCGTTCCAGGTGGCCCGGGTGGGTACCGGTGAACCGTCGTGGTCGAGAACCAGTTCGGCGCGACCGATCACGACCACCTGGGCAAGCTGATGACCTACGCGTCCCGCGCTGTAGCAAGGGCTTCGCCAGGGCGTCGGGCTAGCGGGTCGTGTCGGATGGTGGCCTGTGGGCCATCGTGGTCAGGATGCGTGCGACCTTGTCGAGGGTCTCGGGGCTGAGTGGAGCGGGCGGGCAGCAGCCTCCGCAGTGGGTTGAGCCGCCGCCGTATGTGGCCCAGCCCCTGCGTGGGATGTCGTCAGGGCACTCGTGGTTCTCGCGCCACTGCTCGTCCTCGCGGCGCAGGCGTAACGCTTCGCGGGCACGTGCGGTGGGGATGAGTGTGTCCCCGTCGTGTTCGACGAGGCCGTGGCCAACGAGCCTGGCATAGACCCTGCTGTCGAGCTCGGCGGGGGGAACCGATCCTTCCTTGAGGAGCCGCTCGACGGCCTTGACGGCGTTTGTGAATGTGAGGACCCGTGGGGCGTCGTCGACGTAGGGGCGGCCGCATCCGGGGCACGGTTCGCCGTTCTCGAATTCCTCCCAGGTCAGCCGCTCGGACAGAACGTTCTTCCGGGCGGCCTGTCGGCGCTGCATCCTCTCGGCGTAGTGGTCCCAGGGTTCCTGGATGGCGGCGCTGCTGACCTCGACGTCGCGGTCGAGTTCGAGGAGGTGAACGGCCCAGCGTCCGACTCCAAGATGTTCGCGGGCTTCGGCCTTCCACTGGGGGAACGTCTCGCTGAAGTGCGACGGTGCGCGCTCACCTTCGATGTCATGTTCCACGGCGTAGAGGTCACCGATGTTGATGTCGGCGCTGCGCATGCCGGTCCTCTTGGTCGTCCCGTCGTGCGGCCGGTAGCGGGCGCTCGCGATCCCAGTCGATCTCGCCGGTGAGTCTGCGGTACTGCAGGACGTTTTGGGGACGTTGCGCTTCCACTTCGGCACGTCCGACCCGGGTGCCTGCGGCTGGAAGTCCTCGGCGTCCAGTTCGACGGACGACTCCACGAGCTCGTATCGTAGATCTTGCCCAGCGTCACCAGCGATCGTGCGGCAGGCCGCGCTGCAGCAGGTCCCAGATCTGCACCGATCCGCTCACCCTCACCATCGCCGTGGCCACCTACCTTCTACTGTGGAAAGGCCTTGCTGGGCGCCGCATCCCCGAGCATGTCGTCGTCGTGGCTGCAGCCCTGCTCGGTCTCGCCCTCTACCCGCTGCGGTCCTGACGGTGCGCACGAGAACAACGACAAGATCGCAGCGTCCACACCGTTCGACCAGAGGCGCTGCAGACAGTAGGCACCACAAGCGAGGGGGCATCAG
>JALZEO010000149.1 GCA_030862025.1 Actinomycetota bacterium
CAACATAGCTTGCCGGCAGTGCCGTGAGCCCGAACAGCGACATCCGGGGGGGCAGGTCGGGGACCTCAGCTCCAGCCCGGAGCTGTCTCACAGCCTCGGTGAGCCTCTCGGCGGGGCTGGTCAGGGCGACGCGGTCCCGCACCCGGCGCCATAGTCGAGGCTGCCAGAGGAAGCTCCCACCGAGTGCGGAGCCCGTACCGTCGACGTCCCGCCCGCTGGCCCACGCCTGCACCATCTCGGGGCGATGGATGGCGTAGCGATCAAAGAGGTCGGCGATGTGGCGGGCGGCGCTGAAGCGCCGGCTGCTTCGGGCCGACTCGGCCTCCTCCACATGCGCGAGGTGGGGGCGAAGCGGGGCGAGCCAATCCTCCATGCGGTGGGCATCCACCAGCTCCAGCAGCGGCCACACCAGCCGCTCCGGCCGCCACGGGTCCGTCTCAGGGTCGAACCCACCGACGGCACGAAGCCCCCGTCCCACCACTCGGCTCGGGAAGGGAAATTCGACGTTGGCGCTTACCCCGTCGGTGCGACTGGGGCTCGCGCCGAGGCGGGTCGAAAGCTCCTGGGCGAGCCAGCGCTCGATGCCCCGCGAGTGCACAGCGACGATCTCGCTCGCCATCGGATCGTCCAGCGGGTCGGCCACAACCGCTGCGAGGGCGTCGACCAGCCTGTCCGCCCGCTCGGCGCGATGGAGATACAGCACGTCATCTCGCTTCCGCAGGAAATGGGCTCCTGGCGAGCGTGAACGGGCCAAGGATGCTAGTCAGGGCCCCGCCTCCCCCATGGTTTCGGGTAATCCTGTGGGCCTTCGACGGCCCGTACTCCGAGATACTTCGGGCGTCTGACGCTGCTCGATTACCCACCCTCTGGGCGGCAGTATGCCGGGCCGACGCGACATGTCATCGACGCCCTGTGTGACGAGTTCGGGGTTGCCGTGAACTCCACGACCTCTCGACGTCGGTCCGGTGGCTGCCCATGGTGACTACGTCGCCTTGAAGCGCAGGGTCAGCGCGAGGCCACATCGAGTGTGGCTTGCACCCCGTAGTGGTCGGATACCACCGGGGTGTCCTCTCCGGTCAGCACCACGGCGGCGTCCACCACCTCCAATCCTCGGGCGAGGACATGGTCGACCCGTCGCTCGAGCAGCTCGGTCTGTTCGGCGTAGGGGTTGGCCGGGTGGAAGGTCCAGTGTTCCTGCTCGTGCACGGCGGCGTAGCAGTCAACGAAACCGGCAGCAGTCAAGACCCGCAGCGGCTCGGAGTCGATCACGTCGTTGAGATCGCCCAGAAGAGCGGACGCCCCGGCGAAGCTCTCGAGTTCTTCGAGGATGCGCTCGGTCTGCTGGCGTCGCAGACGAACGGCACCGAGAGGAAAGGCGAGATGAGTGTTCGCGACCCGTATTACCGCACCGTCGGGCATCTGCACGTCCACCTGCTGCAAGGCTCGCGGGTGGGCGTCTTCGAGGTCGTGAGGCAGGGCGACGGTGGTGGCGGCCTCGACGTCGAACTCGGCGAGGATGGCCAGACCCTCGCCCGGCCACAGGAGCCGTCCCGTCGTGACGAGGTGCACACTGGGGTAGCCGGCAGCCTCTGCCAATTCCTCTGCCTGAGTGCGCCCCTGGAAATCCGCGACCTCCTGCAGGGCGACCAGGTGCGGACGCTCACGCTGGAGGTAGGCGACCAGGGCTGCCATCCGCTTCTGCAGGGGCGGGTTGTCCCCCCAGAGATTGATCGTCAGCACCCGCAGCGGCATGCGCCGGCCAATCAGGCGACCCGCCGGTAGCGGCGGATCGCCAAGGGCACGAACACGAGGATGATCGCGGCTATCCACGCCAGCGTGCCGAGCAGGTCAGCGGTGATCGGACCGCCCACGGAAAGAGCGCGGGCGACGTCCGCGGTGAGTGTCACAGGACTGAACTGCACGAAAGCCCGGATCCAGGAGGGCATGGTCTCAACAGGAACGAACACCGAGCTTGCGAACACGAGCGGGTAGATGGCCACGAAGCTGGCCGACTGGGCCGTCTCGACGCTCTGCACGGTGAGAGCGAGCCAGGCGAAAATCCAGCTCAGCGCGAAAGCGAACAGCGCCACCACCGCGATCGCTCCGAGCGCTTCGAGAACACCGGCCCGGAAGCGGAACCCGACCAGGTAGCCGACCGCAACCATGACCAGGATCACGAACATGCTGCGGGTCAGGTCGGCCACGGTGCGTCCGACCAGCACCGCGGAGCGGGCCATCGGCATCGACCGGAAGCGGTCGACCACACCGCCTTCGAGGTCCTCGGCCAACCCCACGCTGGTCTGGATCGAACGGAAGGCGGCGGACTGCACGAAGATGCCCGGCAACAGGAAATCCACATATGACATTCCTGGAGGTAGCGCCAGGCTCAAGGCACCGCCGAAGACGTAGGCGAAGAGCAGCACGAACATCACCGGTTCGATGGTGGAGAAGATGACCAACCGAGGTTTTCGCACGAAATGTCGCAGGTTTACGCCCGTCAGGACGACACTGTCGTGCACGGCCCAGCGCAGCTCCTGTCTCCAGTCCGCCGCCTTCCGTTCGATCCAGACCAGCGTGG
>JALZEO010000170.1 GCA_030862025.1 Actinomycetota bacterium
AGCTTGCCGCTGCGTTTGGGAATCAGCCGCTCGCGGACGGGCAGCGGGGTGAACGTGCGGGCCTTGAGATCGGTCCGCAACTCCGCCAGGAAGCGCTCGACGCCGCGCACGGTCTCGACGTAGTAGGCGGTCTCGCCGTCCACCCCAGCCGAGCGGGCACCCTTGTTGCCCCGGACCCGATGCCATGCCAGCAGCAGGAACGCCGGGTCGCAGACGAGGTTGAACAGGTCATCGAACCGACGCGACGCGTCGGACATGGCCCATTGATGCAGCTTGGTCTGGATCCCCAGTACCCGCACCCTCGCCTCATCCAGCGAGGGCCACGGCACGCCGATATTCACCGGCGATCTCCTGGCCTGCCAGCCCCACCACTGCGGACTTGCTGCCCCCCTTCGCCATGTACGCGGCTTTCCCGCGCTCCGACTACTACAGGGGCTCCGCCCCGCCCCAAGGCCATCAGCTGACGGTGCGCCTGCCCGCCACCGACCTCGCTGGCCGGCGGGGAGGGCGACCCTGGGCGGTTCCCACGTTCACCGTGCTCCGATCGACGGGGGCGGTGCCCAGCTTTTCCCCTGCAGCCTCGCCGTGGGTACGCCGCAGACCTTCCCCACGGCCTCCGCGCCTGGCCCCGCTCAGGCGGCCACGGAGTCGCCCGACTGTCGCGGGCGTGCGCTGCTGCCCGGCCCACATCCGCCAGATTCGAGCCGGTTCTGGACTTGAGGGGGTTCCACCACTGGTTTCTGCACTCGTACACCTTCCCGTCTTGCTTGCCGGACCCAGGCCGTCTGGCAGTGCCAACCCGTCCCGGCGTTGTCGGGGCTGCTCCCACCCTCTCCTGCACCCCCAGGGTCAGGCTGCCCCCAGCTTCACCGGCCTGCTGCGACAGGCCGCAGGCGGCCATCTCAGGCCGCTCGGACATTCACGGCGCCTCGTGGCGCACGACCGGCTTCCAATAGATTCCCGTGGACTCCATGCCCACGCGGGTGACCCCGTGCTCGGCCAGCCAGTCGCGCAGCCGTAGCAACTGGCGGGTCGTGGTCGCAAAGGTGTCCACCTCTTGGCGTCGCCCGCCGCCTTCAGCGGGAAGTCGCACACAGGCCGTCACCGTGTCGCGATGCACATCAAGACCCGCGGCCCGCTCTACCACCCTCTCCATCAGCTACTCCTTGACGGATGCCTTCTGGGACCTCCGGAGGGGCCTCATCACAAGGAGTCTGAGGTTCGTGCTCGCAGCAACAGTCAGGGGTGCCCGAGGCCCCCGCGTCCTACTAACGACGGGCTCGTGGCACCAAGTTGACCCGACGTCGCCGGACGCCCCGCCCCATTTTCATCCGCTCAAGAGTGAGCCGCCAGGGTCATGGATTACTAACACGGGAACGGGCTTTCGGCTTGCACTCCGAGTCATCTGCCCTTGTGTAGAAGGGCGGGCCGGGTCGGTTCGTCTTGGGCGACCGGGTCTGTCCGGCCCCAGACTCGCGCTCGCAACGGCACAAGGCGGCGCGTCCTAGAACGTGGGCTTTGTCACCATGAGGAAGACGATCACCATCACGAGGACGCCGAGGATGCCGCCCAGGACTTGGCCTCGCTTACTCAGGCGCCTGAACTCCGCAGACTCGGGCCCAGCCTCCTCGAGGGCACGGATCTGCCTTCTGAGGACCGGTGTGTAGCCCGCCACGCCAATGACCACGAGCAGCAGGTAGAGGCCGAGTCCGGCGGACAACCAGAACATGCCCAGGTCGAGATCGCCGACCCACACCATCGCGAGCCCGGTCACCAGCAGGAGGAGGTAGGACGGGTTGGCGAACCGGTCGTCGAGGACCTTGATGCCTCGCAGCACGTGTGGCAACTGCTCCGGGTTCTGCCCGGCCCGAGCCAGCCACACCCCATAGGAGGCGTTGAAGCCGACCGCCACGATGGCCAACGTGACGTGAACGAACTTGAGTAGGAGGTAGGCGGACAACGTTCCACTTCCTTTCCCTCGCTCGGTACAGAGAGGATCGGGTCAGGTTCTTACTGGAACGCACGTGCTCGCGCCCATATCTTCGCCCGACTGGCCCGTCGCGGCCGACCTTCCCCAGGCGGGCTCACCGCCCTGAGTGGGGGCCGAACCGGCGGAGCCGCAGCGAGTTCGTCACGACGCTCACACTCGAGAAGGCCATGGCGGCCCCCGCGATCACCGGGTTGAGCCAGCCGAGCGCGGCGAGGGGGATAGCCAAGATGTTGTAGCCGAACGCCCACCCCAGGTTCTGCAGGATGGTGCGGTAGGTACGACGCGACAGTCGGATCGCGGTCACCACGCCTTCCAGGTCGCCGCGCATGAGGGTGATGTCGGACGACTCGATGGCGACGTCGGTTCCGGTGCCGATGGCGATGCCGAGGTCGGCTTGGACGAGCGCCGGAGCGTCGTTGACCCCGTCGCCCACCATGGCCACGACCCACCCCTCGTGCTGGAGGCGGGCCACTTCCGAGACCTTGTCCCCTGGGAGGACTTCGGCTAGGACCCGGTCGATTCCGACCTCCCCGGCGATGGCTTGTGCGGTGCGGTCGTTGTCGCCGGTGAGCAGCGCCACCTGCAGACCCATGCGGTGGAGCTCATCAACAACGGCGGGAGCACCCTCCTTCAGTGTGTCCGCGACCGCGAGGACGCCCTGGACCTCTCCTCCCCAGCCGGCGAAGACCGCGGTCCTACCCTCGGCTTCGAAGCGTTCGGCAGTTTCCTCGAGCGTCGCCGGGAGGATCAGCCCAGCGTCGGCCACGAGCTTGCGTCGACCCACCCACAGAAGTTCCCCGTCGACCTCTCCCCGCACGCCCCGTCCGGCGAGGGATTCGAACGCGGTGACGGCAGGCAGGATCAGCCCGCGCTGGCGGGCTGCATCCACGATGGCCTGGCCGATGGGGTGCTCGCTGTTGGCCTCGACCGCAGCGGCCCGGCGCAGCAGTTCCTCAGAGTCGAGCCCGGTCCGTCCTGAGACCGCGTCGATGAGGGTCATGTGCCCGCGGGTGAGAGTGCCGGTCTTGTCGAAGACGACGGCGGTGATGGTACGGGTGCGTTCCAGCACCTCGACGGACTTGATGAGCACACCGAGTTCCGCGCCGCGGCCCGTCCCGACCATGATCGCGGTGGGGGTCGCCAGCCCGAGGGCACACGGGCAGGCGATGATGAGCACCGCCACCGCGGCGATCAGCCCCTCCGCCGGGTTGCCCGCGAACAGCCACCAGGTGACGAAGGTCAGCCCCGCCACGCCGAGCACGGCCGGGACGAAGATGGCCGACACCCGATCCGCGAGGCGCTGCACAGGCGCCTTCGACGCCTGCGCCTGCTGGACGAGGCGGACGATCTGGGCCAGCGCCGTTTCCGAACCAACCGCCGTGGCCCGCACCGTGAGTACACCGGAAGTGTTGACGGTGGCCCCGGCGACGTTGTCACCGGGGGTCTTCTCGACCGGCACGGACTCGCCGGTCAGCATCGACTCGTCGACCGCGCTCGCCCCGTCAACCACGATGCCGTCAGTGGGAATCTTTTCACCCGGCAGCACGCGTAGGAGGTCGTCCACCCGGACCTGGTCCACCGGGACCAGGACCTCCTGACCGTCGCGCAGCAACCGGGCCTGCTTCGCGCCGAGTTCCAGCAGGGCACGGATGGCCTGGCCAGCCCGGCGCTTGGCGCGAGCTTCGAAGTAGCGCCCGAGAACGAGGAAGGCGATGAGCAACGCCGCGATCTCGAAGTACATCTCTCCGCCCGCGAAGAGGCTGTAGACCGAGTAGAAGAACGCTGCGAGGGTCCCCAGAGCGATCAGGGTGTCCATGTTCGCAGTCAGCCGCCGGGCACGCTTGGCCGCCTCGCGCAGGAAAGGCCAGCCCACGTAGAACTGGACCGGCACGGTCAGCGCCAGCGACACCCACCCCGCCCACGGCTCGTGAGCCAGGCCGAGGGGAAGCATCGGGGAAAGCGCGAACACGCCCAACGCCAGCGGCCATGCCACCAGGACCCTGCTCAGCCAGCGGCGACGCTCGGCATCCTCCGCTGCCTCCGATTCGGAGGCCGGGGCGGGACCCGCCGCCTCCACCCGTTGCAGGCCGTATCCGATCCGCTCGACCGCAGCCTGCAGGACGTCGAGGTCGGTTCCGCCGCCCTCGAGGGTCACGTGGGCCCTGCCCGTGGCGAAGTTGACCTCAGCGTCGGCAACGCCCGACTGCTTCGACAGGACACGCTGGACACGTGCCGCACAGGAACCGCAGGTCATCCCCTCGACGGTGAAATCGAGACTCATCGCGGTCTGCTGCTGACTGCTCGCTTCGGTGCGTGTATCGCCCACGATGACGGCTCCTCCGGCGATCAGACCGGAACGTCGTAGCCCTGGTCCTCGATCGTCGAGATCAACTGCTCGCGGCGGATCGTGGTCTCGTCGTAGGTAACCGTCACGGTTCTCGCGTCCACGTCCACGCTCGCCTCGGCCACTCCGTCAAGGGGGTGCAATGCACCCTCGATGGAGGAGCGGCAGTGGCCGCAGCTGATCTCCGGCACGGTGATGGTCTCGGTTCTCACGTCTCGCCTCCCACAGCGGCACCGAGTTCGTCGTCTGCCGGCGCGGGCCGCAAGGCCCACTTGTCGTACTTCAAAGCTTCCATGAGCTCGTCGACGATTTCTTCGACACGTCCCTCGCGCATGGCCTGCGCTACACACGTCTCGAGGTGGTTGCGCAGCACCCCCCGGCTCGTGCCCTCCAACAGTCCCTGGACGGCTGACAGTTGCTTCATGACGTCAGGGCAGTAGGCGCCCGCCTCCACCATCCGGATCACCCCGTCGAGGTGGCCGCGGGCGGTACGCAGCCGGGTGAGGACGCGGCGCTGGTGCTCGTTCGGTTTGCTCACGCCCTCATCATACCCACCCCACCGGGGGTGGGGTAGCCCGTAGAAGGTTTGACCGACAGGGCTTGAGG
>JALZEO010000187.1 GCA_030862025.1 Actinomycetota bacterium
AGCTTGCCCGCCGGCTCGGCCTCCGCACCGTTGCGACCAACGACTCCCACTACACACGACCGGAGGATTGGGAAGCTCACGACGTCCTGCTCTGCATCCAGACGGGGGCGCGCATCGATGAAGAAGACCGCTTCGCCTTCAAGGGGCGCGAGTTCTATGTCAAGTCGGCGGCTGAGATGCGTGAGCGCTTCCGGGACCAACTCGACGCCTGCGACGCCACGCTCGACATAGCCGAGATGTGCCAGGCAGAAATCACGCTGGGTCGCAACCTGCTCCCTCGCTTCCCAACCACGGACGGGCGTGACGAAACCGTCGAGTTGCGAGACAAGGTTTTCGCCGGGGCCGCACGACGCTACGGCGAGCCCCTATCCCAGCTCGTGTTCGAACGGCTCGAGCACGAGCTGAAGATCATCGAGCAGATGGGCTTTCCCGCCTATTTCCTCATCGTCGCTGACCTTTGCGAGCATGCGCGTCGTCGCGGCATCCGGGTCGGGCCGGCCCGGGGATCGGTGGGGGGATCCGCCGTCGCCTACTGCACCGGTATCACCGAAATCGATCCCCTCGAGCATGGGCTGATCTTCGAACGCTTCTTGAACCCCGAGCGGCAGTCGATGCCCGACATCGACATGGACTTCGACGAGCGTCGCCGCGGGGAGATGATCCGCTATGCGGGGGAGCGCTACGGCGCTGATCGCGTGGCTCAGATCGTGACCTTCGCGAGTATCAAGGCGAAGTCGGCCATGCGTGACGCGGCCCGGGTGCTCGGCTACCCCTACGCGTTGGGGGACCGCTTGTGCAAGGCCATGCCCCCCGCCGTGCTCGGCCGCGAAGCCACGCTCGCGGAGGCCTTTGAGAAGTCCGCCGAGCTCCGCGAGGCCTACGAGCATGACCCCGAGGCCCGGCGCGTGCTCGACACCGCCAGGCGTCTCGAAGGGCTACGCCGCCAACACGGCATCCACGCCGCGGCTGTGGTCATCGGCTCGGAACCCCTGATGGAGACGGTGCCGCTGTTGCGCACCGAAGACGGGGAGCTTGTCACCCAGTACGAGATGCACGGGATCGAGGCCATCGGCCTGCTGAAAATGGACTTCCTGGGGTTACGCAACCTCACCGTGATGACCGACGCCGAACGCCACATCCGCACGGGCAGGGGCATCGAGGTCGACGTCAGTCGTATACCGCTCGGGGACCCCGCGACCTACGCGTTGCTGTGCCGCGGGGAGACGCTGGGAGTATTTCAACTCGAGTCACCCGGCATGCAGGCCCTCGTTCGCCTCATGGAGCCCGATTCGTTCCCCGACATCGTCGCGTTGAACGCCCTCTACCGACCCGGCCCTCTCGGAGAGGGGATGCACGTCGAGTACGCCGAGCGTAAGCACGGTCGGCACGCCGTTCGCTACCTCCACCCCGACCTCGAACCCATTCTGGACGAGACGTACGGGATCATCGTCTTCCAGGAGCAGGTGCTTCGCATGGCGGTGGAGATCGCCGGCTACACCATGGGCCAGGCGGACCTGCTGCGCAAAGCAATGGGCAAGAAGATTCCCGAACTCATGGCCGCGGAGCGGGAGCGTTTTCTCGCCGGTGCCGTGGACAAGGGCTACGAGCAGTCCTTTGCGGACGAACTGTTCACCTTGATCGAGCGCTTCGCTGGCTACGGGTTCAACAAGAGTCACTCGGTGGGTTACGGCGTCATCACCTACCAGACCGCCTGGCTGAAGGCCAACTATCCGGTGGAGTACCTCGCGGCCCTGCTGACCTCGGTGAAGAACAACAAGGATCGCCTGCCCCAGTATTTGAACGAGTGCCGGGTCATGGGCATAACGGTTCTGCCACCGGACGTGAACGAATCCGACGCGGACTTCACGCCTCGAGGGCAGGCGATCCGCTTCGGGCTCTCCGCCGTGCGCAATGTGGGCGAAGGGGTGGTCGAGTCCATCGTGGCCGCAAGGCGGGAGAAGGGCAGGTTCACGAGCTTTCGGGATTTCTGCTCGAAGGTCGACTGCGCGGCCCTGAACAAGCGTGTGCTCGAGTCGCTGATAAAGGCTGGCGCGTTCGCGAGCGTCGGGCATACACGCAAGGGGTTGCTGGAGCGGGGGCGCTCCATGGGCCCGCCTCCTTTCGAGTCCATATTCGACGCCGCCGCCGCTCGTCAGCGGGACGCAGCCGCCGGCCTGGTGAGCCTGTTCGGGCCCGAACTGGGAGGCAGCGCGGAGGATGACGGCGTTCAGGTCGGGCTCGCGGAGTTCGACAAGCAGAACTTGCTGGCCTTGGAACGCGAAATGCTGGGCCTCTACGTTTCCGACCATCCGCTGTTCGGAGTGGAAGATCTGCTGGGCCAACTGGTCGACTTCGACCTCGGCTCGCTCCGCGGCCGTCTCGAGGACAACGAGCCGCTGCCCGACACGGTCACGGTTGGCGGCGTCCTCATGTCCCTATCGAAGCGCTTTACGAAGAAGGGTGACTCCTACGCGATCGCCGCCCTGGAGGATCTCTCCGGCTCGGCCGAGGTGGTGTTCTTCCCGAACATCTACCGCGAGTGGGGCGACCTGCTGACCGAAGACCGCGTGCTCGTGATCCGCGCACGGCAGGACGAACGTGACGAAAACCTCAAGCTCATCGCGCTCTCGGTCGCCGAACCAGACCTGTCCGCGGCTACCGACGCCCCCGTGGTCGTGCGCCTCGACGTGCAACAGTGCACGGACGCTGTCGTCGACGACCTCAAGGCGATCCTCGAGCGCCATCCTGGAGGCATTCCGGTTCAGCTCGAGCTGCTGGGTGGGCAGCACAGGACCGCCTTCAAACTCGGCGACGGCCTCCGGGTCTCCCGCAGGCCGGACCTGATCGGCGAGTTGAAGGCACGTTTCGGTGGTGACGTCATCACGGCAGGGGAGGAGTAGCTGGTCATCGCCGGTCGCGAAGCCCCTGAGAGCGCAGGAGTGCCGCCGGGAGACCGGACGAGCCCGTCGTCGCGGGGCCGGCGGTTACGAATCCTGCGTTACGCTCGGCCC
>JALZEO010000204.1 GCA_030862025.1 Actinomycetota bacterium
CTGGCTCATGCTGCGCACCGGCAAGCCGGACCCCACCATGATGGCGAACGGCATGCTGGCCGGACTGGTCGCCATCACCGCCCCGTGCGCTTTCGTCCAGCCGTGGGCCGCGGCGCTCATCGGGCTCATCGCCGGTGTCCTCGTGATCGAGAGCACGTGGTTCATCGAGCGCCGTCTACGCATTGACGACCCGGTGGGAGCCGTGTCGGTGCATGGGGCCAACGGGATCTGGGGGCTTCTCGCGCTCGGCCTCTTCGCGGACGGCGCGTACGGTGCCGGATGGAACGGCACCGGCAACGCCATCGCGGAGCCGGTGTCCACGGGCGTCACGGGCCTGCTCTACGGAGACGCCGGACAGTTCGTGGCACAGGTCATCGGCGCCCTCGTCATCTGCACCGTGATGTTCGGCATCGTCTACGCCTTCTTCAAGATCCAGAACGCCCTCACCACGGGCGGCATCCGGTCGAAGGAAGCCGACGAGGTTGCCGGGCTCGACCTTCCGGAGATGGGAGTTCTCGCCTACCCCGAGTTCGCGCTTGCGGAAGCGACCGCTTCCACGATGGGCAGCTCAGGTCGACCGACGCCCGCGCCGCCTCCACGCACACCGGTCCGAGACGATTCAACGGCACGACTCTGATCGCTCGAATAGAGGGGGGAGGCCTGCTCGGCCTCCCCCCTCCTCTGCCTGTCGCCTCAGGCTGGGCCGAGGGTGGCCTCGAGCGCCTGTAGCCGGTCGAGCTCCTCCATCAGCGTCCACCACATCGCCCAGTGCAATCCGCCCACACCCTCGCCCGCGTGCTCGGTGGAGATGCGCAGCCGCAAGCGATCGCGTTCAGCGAAGGTGCGCCCCCACCGACCCTCTCGTTCGAGCCTCGACAGCTCTGCCAGTAGGGCCTCCACGGCCTCCACCACCGGCGTAGGCTCGAGGTACCCGCTCATCATGAGCTCGCGAAGTTCGCCGGCGAGGTCGAGCAGCGGAGCGCGGCGGGCCTCGGCCGCTATCAGGTCGATGGCCGGCTCTAAGGCGGTCGCGACCTTGGGTGACAGCTTCTCGGAAGGCTCCGAGCTGGCTGGTTCGACCTCTATCACTACGATGCGGGGCGGGCTGAGGCTGCTCGTGGTGGCAATCCCCAGCACGCGATCAACGGCAACGAGTTCGCTGTAGGCGTCTTTCTTGTCGGGAGCCTCCTCCGCGGTGGGCGACCCGCCCGACCGCGCCAGGCGTCGCTGGACCGTCGCGGGTGGGCGTCCTCTCGCTGCGGCGCCGACCACCACGAGGGTCCCTGGGCGTAGCTCCTCCAACCGCCGGGGGATGTCGACTACGCCAGGGGTGAGGTCCTCGAGGACCACATCCTCGCCCAGTGGCGCATTTTCCAGCCGCTCCAACGCAGCCCGCCCGAAGTCGAGGTCCCCGCCTCCGGGCTCGCCTACTCCACCGACCAGGACGGTCACCTGATCCTTTCCGTCGCTGTCTTAGGGGCCCTAAGGCAGCTCCTCTCGCGTCGCTCCTGCGGAGCGCCGCTCACCCGCCGGCCCTGCTCGGTCGAACCCCGCACTTCCAGCTGCCCGCCCGCTCGCCGGGATCCTGCCACGTTCGTGAGGAGAGGCGGGTGTACGGAGGCAGGGAACGCCTGAGCCCGGTGACCTCAGCCGCTTCCCATGGCACGTGTGACTTCGATCTCGACGACAACCCGCTGGGGGTTGCGCCGCGGCGGTCGGTAGCGTTCGGCGTAGCGATGCTCCGCCTGGGCAACCGTCTCGGCGTCGGAGCGCACACGCGCGCGCCCCTCGAGGGTCGCCCACCGACGCCCGTCGACTTGGCAGAGCACGGCCGGACCGCAGCCGGGCCCGTACGCGAGGACGTTGCGTACCTTGCGTGACGAGCGTGAGGCGATGACCCACGCGATCCGCGTCTCCGGGTCGAACACGGCGCCGACCGGGACGACATGAGGCGTGCCGTCAGGGCGCAAGGTCGTGAGGGTGCACAGGTGCCGCTCCCGCCAGAACGCGAGGTAGGCGCTATCGAGAGCGGCGAGCTCGAGGCTCATGTCCGAACGGTGATCCTGTCATCCAACGCAGGGCCGGGGGGCAGCAGGTCCGCCACCCCCCGACCAGCCGCAATGGCTACGCGTCGAAGTAGAGGTTGAACTCCCAGGGGTGCGGGCGCAGCCGGACCTCGTCGATCTCCCGCTCGCGCTTGTAGGCGACGTACGTGTCGATGAGATCAGGTGTGAACACCCCGCCCTCCAGGAGGAACTCGTAGTCGCTCTCCAGTGAGGCGAGCGCCTCCTCGAGTGAGCCTGGCACGCTGGGCAGCGTCGCGAGCTCCTCGGGCGGCAGGTCGTAAATGTTCTTGTCGACGGGCTCAGGCGGCTCGATGCGGTTGCGGATCCCGTCGAGGCCCGCCAGCAGCATCGCCGAGAACGCGAGGTAGGGGTTGCACGAGGGGTCGGGGGGGCGGAACTCGAGCCGCTTGGCGCGCGGGTCGGTTCCGGTTACGGGTATGCGGACCGCGGCCGAGCGGTTGCGGTTGCTGTAAACGAGGTTGATGGGGGCCTCGTACCCGGGGACAAGGCGACGGTAGGAGTTCGTGGTCGGCGCGGCCCAGGCCATCACCGCACCGGCGTGCCGGAGCAGACCGCCGATGTACCAGCGCGCGAGGTCGGACAGCTGCGCGAACCCCGCCTCGTCGTAGAAGAGCGGGTCGCCTTCCTTCCACAACGACTGGTGGGTGTGCATACCCGACCCGTTGTCCATGAAGACAGGCTTGGGCATGAACGTCACGGTCTTGCCGTACCGCCAGGCCGTGTTCTTCACGATGTACTTGTAGTTCATCACGTTGTCAGCGCAACGCAGCAACGTGTCGAAGCGGATGTCGATCTCGGCCTGGCCGGCGGTACCGACCTCGTGGTGGTGCACCTCGATGGTGACCCCGGCCGCCTGCAGGGCGAGGATCATCTCCGAGCGCAGGTCCTGGAAGTGGTCCATGGGGGGGACCGGGAAATAGCCTTCCTTGTAGCGCGGCTTGTAGCCCCGGTTGCCGCCGTCCTCGTCACGGCCCGAGTTCCAAGCCCCCTCCTCGGAGTCGAGGAAGTAGTAACCGGAGTGTTGGTTCTGATCGAAACGGACCGAGTCCAGGATGTAGAACTCAGCCTCGGGACCGAAGTAGGCGGTGTCGGCGATCCCGGTGCTTGCCAGATAAGACTCCGCCTTGCGTGCGACGTGCCGTGGATCGCGGGTGTAGGCCTCGCCTGTCACCGGGTCGTGGACGAAGCAGGCCAGCGCCAGCGTGCGGCGCTGACGGAACGGGTCTTCGAGTGCGGTCGTGGGGTCGGGGATCAGGAGCATGTCTGACTCCTGGATCTCCTGGAAGCCGCGGATTGACGAACCGTCGAAGTACAAGCCGTCGGTGAAGACCGCCTCGCTCAGCCCCTGCGCGGACAGGGAGAAGTGCTGGACGGTTCCTGGCAGGTCGACGAAGCGGAGGTCGACGATCTCGTAGCTGCCGTCTTCGACGAGACGCAAGACGTCCTCCGCCGAGCTCGTCTGACGTATTTCCTCCGGTGAGATGACCAACGTCTGCTCCTGTTCGTCATGCGCGGCCGTCGTCGCCCGCCGCCTGATCATGGGTCGGCGCGAGGCCCGCAGGCCCCGTGTGAGAGTGGCGGGACGGTATGCACGCGGGGTTTCCTGGCCGTTGCTCGCCTGTTTCCACGGCGTTACGCCACCGAGCGCTACTCCTGCCGGCGCGGCACGATATCAGCCGAGACCGGATGGTCGCGCGCCCGGTACGGCGCACGCCCGGCCGTCGCAGAGGAGAGGACGCCGCGACGCACTTGACAGGTATGGAACGCTGAGGGCCGAAGTCCACCAATCTGAGCGGCGGGGAACAGGCCTTCGAGGGTGGTGCTTCCCACTTGCATCGGCGTGGTGGCCATCACATCGAGCGACCTGCATTTCTGCCCGCACTGCCAGCAGCCCATCACCGTTGACGCGCACACGTGTCCGAGTTGTGGCCGCGCGGTCGCCACCGAGGACGAGACGCGCGTCCGTGGCGAGCGGAAGCCCGTGACCGCTCTGTTCGCCGACGTCGTGGGATCGACCGCGCTGGCGGAACAGACGGACGCCGAAGAGTGGGGCACGCTCGTCAACCGGGCCTTCACGGTGATGTCGCAGTCGGTGGAGCGCTACGGCGGAACCGTGGCGCAGTTCCTCGGCGACGGCATCCTCGCGCTCTTCGGCGCGCCGATTGCCCACGAGGATGACCCCGAGCGAGCGGTGCGGGCGGCGCTGGAGATGCGGGAGGCCATCGGGCGCGTCACCAACCTGCAGATCCGCGTCGGTATCAACACCGGGGAGGTCGTCGTAGGCGACATCGCGAGCGAGCTCCGTTACGGCTTCACGGCGTTGGGTGACGCCTTGAACGTCGCAGCCCGCATGCAGACCGCCGCCGACCCGGGTGACATTCTCATCACCGCCTCCACCTACCAGCGGCTGGCACTGCTGGTCGAGGTGGACGACCTCGGTGCGGTCACAGCGAAAGGCAAGAGCGGTCCCGTCCACGCCTACCGCGTGCTGCGCCTTCCGACCACGCCACGTCCTCGACATGCCGAGCGGTGTGGCCCTGTCCTGAGTCGAGGCGAGGAGCTGGCGCAACTACGTGCAGCCGTCGCGCTGGTGAGGGCCGGCCGCGGGAGGGTCGCGCTCGTGACCGGAGAACCCGGGATCCCCTATTACCTGCTCCTCGAAGTGGTCCGGAATCTCCTGGGCCTGCCAGCGTCAGTCGCAGGCGAGACGGCTCGCGATCTGTTGTCGAAGGTCCTCACTGGGTCGGAAGTCGTCGGTGAGGTGGGTGGTGAACGCGCCGCCGAGCTCGCCGGACACTTCGAGCGGGCGGGCCAACCCGACGGGGCCATCGACTACCTCATCGCAGCCGGCGCCCACGCCTTGCGACGGCTGGCCAACCGCGAAGCCCTCTCGTTCTACGAGCGGGCAGCGGCAGCCCTTCGAGATCCTCTCGCCCCTGAGGACGTGGACCGGCGGCTGACCGTGCTGCTCGGTTTGGGCCGGGCACAGCAACGTGCCGGCAGCAGCGAGGAGGTACGAGACACGTTCACCCGCGCCGCCGAGCTCGCCCGCGCCCACGAGAGGGCAGAGCGGCTGGCTGAAGCCACCCTCGGTCGTGCCGAGGCGTGGGTGGTGTGGGACTCGGAGGGCCAGCTCATCGGCCCGCTGGAGGAGGCGCTCGAACGACTCCCCGAGGGTCCCTCGTCGCTCCGGGCCCGCGTCCTCGCCCGCCTCGCCCAAGCGCTCTACGCCCAGGGTTCCGAGCAGCGCCGGCAGCGGCTCATGCGCGACGCCGAGGAGGTCGCGCGCCACAGCGGCGACGCCGCCGCGCTTGCCGAGGTCCTCCTCGCCAAGCGTCCTCTGCTGGGACCCGACGACTTGGAGGAGCGGCTCAGGGTCGGCGAGGAGCTCATCGCCATCGGCGAGCGCACCGGGGACCTGCGCCGGGCGGCAGACGGTCACGGCTGGCGCCTGGTCGATGTGCTCGAAAGCGGCGACATCGAAGAGGCCGACCTCGAACTCGAGCGCTTCGCCCGGCATGCAGGAAGCACGCCACATCGGTCAGGCGGCCGGGGACCCCAGCGCCGAGGTGATCTTCCTCGGCCAACGCTGGACATTGCTCCTGGAGCGGGGCAGCCGGGAGGAGCTGCGGGAGCTCTTGCAGGAGCTGCCTCCTTGGATAAAGGAGCACCACGGGTGGACCGTCGGGATCGCGCTCCTGCTGGTTCGCAACGGCAAGCTGGGGGAGGGCCGGGAGTGGTTCGAGCGCATGGCCCGGCTCGGCTTCGCAAACCTGCCGCGCGACGTGCTATGGATTGATCTCCTGGCCGCCAGTTCGGAGGTGTGCGCCGCGCTCGAGGACACCGAGCGGGGAGCGGCCCTCTACCCGCTACTGCTTCCGTACCGAGACCGCCACAACGTAAGCGATCGGGCCGTTGCCTGCCTGGGGTCGGTCGAACGCCAGCTCGGGCTGCTCGCCACCATCCTGTCCCGCTGGGAGGACGCGAAAGCTCACTTCGAGGCCGCCATCGGGCGCAACCAGGCGCGGCGATCACCTCCGCTCGTCGCCCGCACCCGTGCCGATTACGCCTGGATGCTGGCC
>JALZEO010000249.1 GCA_030862025.1 Actinomycetota bacterium
GTTACCGGCTGTACGACATCGACCTCTTCCTGAATCGGTCGCTGGTCTACGCGACGTTGACAGTGCTGCTGCTGGGCGCCTATCTCGGGCTGGTGGCGGTGCTGAGCCCGCTGTTCGCAGGCCGTATGCGAGTGGGGGCGCTGGTCGCCACCGCGGTGGTCGCGCTGATCTTCGAACCTCTTCGCAGCAGGCTGCAGCGCGCCGCCAGCCGGTTGTTGTATGGCGATCGAGACGACCCGTATGCGGCAGTCAGTCGGTTGGGCCGACGCCTGGAGCAGTCGGTGGACCCGTCAGACGTGTTGCCGCAGGTCACCGAAACGGTCGCGGAAGTGCTGCATCTGCCCTATGCCGCTATCGAGGCGGTGGATGGCGACCGGCGACGGCTCGTCGCCAGCTACGGGCGGCGTGTGATGGAGTCTGAGGCGTTTCGGATGATCTACCAAGGCGACGAGGTCGGTGCCCTGCTGGTGACGCCCCGGTCGCCGTCGGATGTGTTCACGACCGCGGAGCGTAGGCTTTTGGAGGACCTGGCCCGTCAAATAGGGGTCGCGGTGCAAGCTGCGCGTCTCACCTCGGACCTCCAACGCTCTCGGGAGCGTCTGGTGCGGTCCAGGGAGGAGGAGCGACGTCGGCTGCGACGCGATTTGCACGACGGCCTCGGTCCCACCCTGGCAGGCATGACGATGCAGGTGGGCGCGGCTAGAGCACGGCTGGCAGAACAGGGTCAGGTCGTGGAGGTGCTGGCCGGCCTCGAGGCCGGGCTGCAAGCGTGTGTGGCCGAGATCCGCCGGCTAGTGGAGGGTCTGCGGCCACCCGTGCTGGACCAGCTCGGGTTGGTCGGCGCGATACGCCATCTCGTTATGGCCTTCAACTCCGGGCCCGGCCACTCCACACCGACGATCGGGATGACCGCGTCCGATGGCTTGGGGGAGCTTCCCGCCGCGGTCGAGATGGCCGCGTACCGCATCGTGACCGAAGCGGTCACCAACACCGTGCGCCACGCCAGGGCCAGCCGCTGCGAGGTGCGTCTGACCGTGCAGGATCGGCTGATTCTAGAGATATCCGACGATGGGGTTGGATTGCCCGGCCGCCACCATCCGGGCGTAGGGCTCAGCTCGATGCGTGAGCGCGCCGAAGAGCTGGGAGGCCGCTTCGTGATCAAGCCAGTGGCAGGTGGCGGCACGCTCATGCACGCCGAGCTCCCCCTCGATGCGCGATGACGACGACGCCGCTCAAAGTTGTGGTTGCCGATGACCACCCGATGATCCGCGAGGGCCTGCGGACGGTGTTGAACGCTCTACCCGACTTCGAACTCGCCGCCGTGGCAGCGACTGGCGAGGAAGCAGTAGCCGTCGCCACAGCCACCCAGTCAGACCTCGTCATCATGGACCTGCACATGCCCGACCTCGATGGCGTGAAGGCCACGGCCAGGATCCTGGCCGGCCGACCACAGGTGGGCGTGCTGGTACTCACGATGTACGACGATGATCAGATGCTGATAGCCGCGCTCAAGGCCGGAGCCCGCGGCTATCTGCTCAAGGGCGCAAACCACGACGAGATCGTGCGAGCGCTGCGATCAGTGGCCGCGGGTGAAGCGGTATTCGGACGGGGAGTGGCAGAACAGGCCCTCAACCGGCTCAGGGGCCAGCATTCGACCACGAACCCCTTCCCACAGCTCACCGAGCGAGAAATGGAAATCCTTAAGCTGCTCGGGGAAGGGCTTGGAACACAACAGATCGCCCACAAGCTGTTCCTCAGCGCGAAAACTGTCCGCAACCACATCGCGAATATCCTCCCCAAGCTAGATGTGAACGACCGGGCGCACGCCATCGCGTTGGCCCGCGAAGCGGGGCTGGGTTCGCTCGCGACCGGCTAATTCAGGGCCTGTCTGTCGAATAAGCCATCTCGCTGTTTGTTTGTCTCCGAGTGGTCGACGACGCCACGGAAGTCTGGTGGCGTCGTAATTGACTGCACCCGTGCTCAGGGATGATAGCGCCGCTGGACCCGTGTTCGTCTGTCCCGAGGGGGATTTGGGCCGGGTCGGGATAAACGCCTACAGACAACGGGACGTGAGTGCGGGATATTGGCCTCGTTGTCGGAAGGGGCCACAAAGATAGGAGATCCTGCACATGCCCAGGAACATGCGCACTGGGCAAGGGGGGCGTGCCGCCTCGAAGGCAATATTAAAAATGGGAGGCGCTTGAGACGACCCAGGATACGCCGATCCCGCGTATAGCCCTCGTCGCCTTCTTCCCAGTACTGCCCGTCCCTTGTGGGACCGGCTTAGCCGCCGGTTGGCTGAAAGATCACCCCAAGCAGATCATACGTTAGTGGTTAACCCCCCCTAAATGGAAGCACAAGAGAGTGCTCATTACGGTGCGCTGAGTACAGTGCGAGGAGGTGCCATGATCAACAGTTCTCGTTCTCCCCGGCCGGCAGCGATCCGGTGGCTGTTGGTTGTCGACCAAACTGCGATCGAGCAGGTCCGGCGGCATTCGCTCATCGTGCTCCGTCTCGCGCTCGGGATCGTGTTCCTCTGGTTCGGTGCACTCAAGATCTTCGACCAGACCCCCGTCGCAGACGCGGTAGCGAGCACCTTGTACTTTCTCGAGCCCAGGACGGCCGTTCTCGCCACCGGGATCGTCGAGATGGTCATCGGCATGGGCCTCATCACCGGTCAGGCGATGCGACTAA
>JALZEO010000256.1 GCA_030862025.1 Actinomycetota bacterium
CTGGAGGGGCAGCTCGGGCAAGGGGGAGGCCTCGCCGTCGGCATAGGCCGAATAGAGCATTGCCAGTTCGCGGCGGAAGACACCCACGGACCAGTCGTCGAAAACGCTGTGGTGGGTGCGGATGATCAGCACGTGGTCGTCCTCGGCCAGGCGGACGAGCGTCGGCTCGAACAGAGCCTCGGTCACGAGGTCGAAGGGCCGCCGTCCAGCTTCCGCCACCAGCCACTCGACCTGTTCCTCCCGCTCGTCAGGAGGCAGGCCGCTCAAGTCCGAGACGGCCAGTCGCCGGGAGCGGTGGGCGCGAACGACCTGCACGAGGCGACCGTCTCGGACTTCGAAGTTTGTGCGGAGGGCGCCGTGTCGGCGCACGATCTCGTCGAGCGCCCGGGCCAGGGCCCCGACGTCGAGCGGCCCCCGGTAACGGCGGGCGAGTCCGGGGAGGTTCTGACAGCCGGGGGCGAATCGTTCATGCCAGACCATGCCCTCTTGGGAGAAGGCGACCGCGGGAGGTGAGTCGTGGTCCGACGGGCGGAGGCGTTCGACAGCGGAGGCGAGACCAGCGACCGTCGGCGAATCGAGGAAAGCGGTGAGGGGCAGGCGCACCTCGAGGTCCTCCTGGAGCAGCGCAAGGAGGGCGCAGGCGGCAGACCAGTGACCCCCTATCTCGAAGAAGTCGTCGTGGAGCCCGATGTCGCGGTGCTCGAGAACACGCCGCCACATGGCTGCGATCGACTCCTCGACCGCCGTGGGCGCGGCGACCCGCTCGACCTCCTGCTGGTCGAGCCCCAGGCGGCGGCGCAGTTTGGAGCGCAGCAGCATGCCCTGCCGGTTCCGGGGCAGCTCCTCAAGGAAGAAGCGCGTTGCGGGAGTCTTGTCCTCGCCCAGCCGCTCGCGCACCAGGGCCTGGAGTTCGGGGCCCGAAGCCGGCGAGGCGAGCACGACGGCCGCTGCCAGCGCACCCCGCGAACGGGCGTCCCCGAGGCTGAACACCGCGGCGTCGTCGACAGAGGCGTGCTCTCGCAGGACGCTCTCCACCTCCGTCCCGACGAGCGTCGAGGCGTGGCAGCGCACGACGTCGCTCCTGCCGGTGACCACGTAGAGGAAACCGCGATCGTCGACATAGCCCAGGTCGCCCGTGGCCACCTCCCCCTCGGCGGTCTCGGTGGCAGCCTCCAGCTCTGCGCTGAGCCCGACGCCACCGACCCGCACCTGTCCAACCTCCCCCGAGCCCAACGGTTGGCCGGTTTCGTCGCTGATCCGGACCACCGTGCCGGCGCACGGTCGGCCGATCGAGGCCGGATGGCTGCGGTCGTGACGGAAGACCGTCCTCAGCCCGGGGGGATGGTCGAGGACATCGACCGTGTGCAATGTGGCCCGGGGTAACGCCGTCGTGAGACGGAGAAGGAGCTCAGGGGGGGCGTGGCCGGACGACAGCACCACTTTGGTGACCCTGGTGAGGCTGTGACGGCCTGGTAGGCCGGAGTCCACGAGCGCCTGCGCGTGTGAGGGGTGCAGCCAACACGCCAGGATCGGCTCCTTCGCGAGCAGGGCACAGAAACGTTCGGGGTCGAAGGTGGGGAGTACGACCGAGCCCAGAGGCATGGGGTGCAGGCAGGCGCACAGGGCATCCTGACCGGGGCCGCTTCCCACCGGAAAGGCGTGGATCAGGGCCGGGAAGCCGCGGTCGCTGCCGAGGTCGAGTGAAGGTCCGGCCAACAGCGCGCCATGAGAGCGGGGGATGGGAAATGGGCGAGAGAGAGGACGGGACAGGTAGAGCAGATCAGCGAGGGCGGAGCGGCCGACGGAAGGGAGGACAGAGGGGTCGAGCCTTTCCTCCTCGAGTTCTCGGGTCTCAACGGCTGGCACCGGCGCGCCTGGCGGAGCCACACCGGGCGGTGCGACGAGCGCCGACGGCCGGCAGTCACGAAGGATGCGATCGAGTTCGAACCGTGACAGCTCCGTGCTGAGCGGGACCGCCACCGCCCCCGCCTTGTACACGGCGAGGAGCGTCACCGCGTACTCGGTCCACCGCACCGTGTCGAACAGCAAGGCCACGCGGTCACGGGGCCGCACCCCGCGCAGGACGAGGCCACAGGCAGCCGCATCAGATCTGCGCTCCCAGCCGTGATACGTGAGGCTGGCGCCACCGTCTACCGTCAGCGCGACCCGGTCGGGTTCGGTGACCGCCGCCTGGCGCAGGAGATCAGGCAAGGTGAGCGGCTTCACGATGGCCTCACCCGCCTTTTCAGCAGCCCGGCGTGGTTGCCTTCATTCCGATCTCGGGGCGGAACGGACCGAGCGACTTGGAGGATGCCTGCCCGAGACCGAGGTGCGCGAGTCAGTGGTGGGGGCAGTGAGGGATGTGGTCGTGAGCCACCATGTTGCCCTCGGTCTCGTGCGGCACCGTCCCATGCGCGTGCACCGTGCCCTGGTTGCAGGGCCCGCGCGGTGGCTCCTCATAGGCCAAACTTGGCATCACTGGCGTGACAGCGGCGACCAGCACGCTGACGAGCAGCACGGTTCTCCGCATGGTTCCTCCTCGACTCGGGTCCAAAGCGCTCGATGAGCTTCTCGGAAGCTAGGTGCCTCTTCGGGAGCTCTCAATATATGCCCGCGGCACCCAGGCCCCCGTCGGCTCCCGCTGGCGGCCCGAGCCGAAAAGGGCCCGCGACCTAGCTGTGCACGACACTTACTCACGATCAGTGAGCGCCTGTAGGGTGTCCTGCGCCCACCATACGTTTGTGCGTATCACTTCACGATCTGCACGACATCGGCAGGACTGCCACCTTTTCGTGCCTGCCCCGGCCGCATCCCCGTATCCGAACGACCCCTGACGGGACTCCAGTGCAAGCGAAGTTCCAAACCACGGCTTCCTCCGCCCCACCTCACGAGGACGGCCGGCTTGTGGGAGGAGAAGAGGCCCTGCCAGGCCGGGGTCGGGCTCGAGCACGGCAGGTCGGCGCTGCCATCGCCCTCGTGGTGCTTGCCGCCAGCGCCCTGTATGGGGCCGACTTCCTGGGCGTGCGCGGCCGGTTGCAGGGCTCCGCGCTGCCACCTCCCAGGCCTCCGGCGGCGGGCCGGGTAGCGGAAGGGACGGCGGCTCGTGTGGGCGAGGAGACGAGTGTGCGCTCCTACCCGTGGTGGCAGAGGGTGGTCACTCTCGAGGGTGTAGGTCCTTTGATCCAGCCCCTCGGGATCGACGACGGCGCGATCCAGTGGCGCATGAAGTGGGCCTGCGAGTCGGGCAGACTCGTGGTGGAGGCTCCCGCGGTACCGCCCCCTGCCCAGGGGCGCCATCTGATCGACGTGTGGTGCCCGGGAAGTGATGTGAGCCATGTGGGGCGACCGGGGGCAACGAGTCTGGACATCCTGGCCGATGGTCAGTGGCGGTTGGAGGTCGAGCAGCAGATCGACCTGCCCCTGTCCGAGGCACCGCTGCCGGTCATGACCGAGACCGCCCCGTTGGTCACAGGGTCGTTCTACAACGTCGATCAGAGCGGGCGGGGGCGGGTGAGCCTGTATCGGCTGGCGGACGCCGGCTATGCGCTGCGTCTGGAGGGCTTGTTCGTCACGCCGAACGCCGACCTCGAGCTCCGCCTCAGTCCGCTGCTAACCGCGCGCAGCACCGGGGAGTTCACGAGCACCCCCTCCGCGCTCGTGTCCCGCCTGGACGTCACGGCCGGATCGATGAACCTCATCCTGCCGCCAGACCTTGATCCGACCGGGTACCGGTCGGTGGTCATCTGGTGCCCGACACTGGGGAGTGCCTATGCCGCTGCGACCCTGGTGGCGGGGTCGTGAGCGCGGCTGGGGTTGCCACGCGGACCAGGGTGCCGCGGCGGTTTGCGGTGGGTGGTCGTGAGATCGCCGTGGTGCTGCCGAGCCGGCGGGATCCGCGGCTGCGGTTGGCGGCGATTCTGTTGAGTGTGCAGGTGCTGGGCCAGACGGTGTTGGACTTCAAGCTGTCGATCGCGCAGATCCTGGTGTCGATCGGGGTGTGTGCGGTGGTGGAGGTGGGGGTGACGTGGTGGCGCGATCACATGCTGGTGTGGCCGGCTAGTGCCATGCTCACCGGTAACAGCGTCGCGTTGCTGCTGAGGGCCGCCGGCACCCGCCACGGGGAATGGTGGAGTCTGAACGGGATCCGCTACTTCGTGCTGGCGGCGCTGCTGGGGCTGGGTTCGAAGTATGTGATCCGTCCGGGGGGACGGCATCTGTTCAACCCTTCCAACGTGGGGCTGGTGTGGGTGCTGTTGGTGGTGGGACCGGCCGGGGTGTTCCCCCAATACCTGTGGTGGGGGCCGTATTCGAGCCTGCCGGTGCTGGCAACGATCGCGCTGATCCTCTTCGGTGCGGCGTGGATCCTCAAACCGCTGGGGATGCTGCCGATGGTGGCGGCCTTCCTGGGCACCTTCGGGCTGCTGGTGGGCATGTTCGCGCTGGGGGGTAGCAGTTTTTGGGCCTTCTGGAGCCCTGCGCCGGTGAGCGGGTGGTTCTACTGGCTCAACCTGGTCGCCTCACCGGAGGTGCTGATCTTCGTGTTCTTCATGATGTCGGACCCTCAGACCGCTCCGAAATCGTCGCAGGCCCGCATCCTGTTCGGGGTGGGCACCGCGCTGTTGGCGGGGGGGCTGGTGTGGTTTCAGCCCACCGAGTTCGGGGTCAAGCTGGGGATACTGTCCAGCCTGACCTTGACCTGCGCGCTGGTGCCCCTGCTGGAGGGGGCTACCCGTCGCCTGCGCCGCCGCGACCCCGACGCCCCCGTGGTCGAGCCGTCCGCCCCCCGGCCGCGGCTGGCCCGCATCGC
>JALZEO010000237.1 GCA_030862025.1 Actinomycetota bacterium
CGAGGACGGACCACCGTAACCGTCGCCCACCGCCTGTTCACCGCCGAGACTGCCGACGAGATCCTCGTCTTCGAGGCTGGACGCGTCGTGCAACGCGGTACACACGCCGCGCTGGTCGCCCGACCAGGTGTGTACCGGCACCTCCACACCAGTTGGCGCCGCGGCCAGTCCAGCGACAGGTGAGAGCGCACTCCCGCAGTTCCACCGGGTCCGCGTACGCCCGACCCGCCAGGCGTGCGGCGTCAATGGGCCTCGAGGTGTGCGGGAATGGCTGCAGCACCCTGATACCGTCCCGGATATGAACGGCCGTCGCCAGTGAGCTTCGCCGGGCGGCCACAGGCCTTGCTGCTGACCCCCGGTGCGGGTAGCGATCGCAACCATCCCCTGCTGCTCGCGATCGAAGCGGCTGTCTCGCCGATGCCGGTCGCACGGGTCGATTTCCCTTATCGTCGCGCCGGACGCAAGGCTCCCGACCCAGCGCCCCGAATGGTGGCCTGTGTGGTCGAGGAAGGCACCGCCCTGGCGGCACGGGCCGCGGTGGCTCCCGAACGGATTGTCCTGGGAGGCCGGTCCATGGGCGGGAGAATCTGCTCGATGGCCGTGGCCGAGGGGCACCCGGCATGCGGTCTGTTACTCATTTCCTATCCGCTCCACCCGCCCGGGCGTCCGGAGCGACTACGCAGGGAGCACTTCCCGGCCATCGAGGTCCCCTGCCTGTTCGTGTCGGGTACCAGGGACCCCTTCGCCACCCCAGACGAGCTCGAAGCAGCCTCTGCACTTATCGCTGGTCCGGTGGCCTACGACTGGATCGAGGGGGCGGGTCACGAGCTCAGGGGCGCCGACACCCGGGTGGCCGCGTCGGTGGCGGAGTGGCTGAGCGGGGGCGCAGCTGGGCCGGTTTGACGCTCCGCGTGGTCAGGGGCAGGACGAGGCCCGGAGCGGCAGCGCACTGTGCCGGTCACGTCCGAACCATCCGAACGTGGTCAGCTCGAGGCGACGCGCTCAGGCGGCTCCTCCTGGCAACCGGGTGCCCAGGAGGTGGCGACGCAGGGCCTCGAGCACCACCGAGGCGGCCGTCCGCTGAATGGACGGACGGTCCCCGGCCATCCCGAACTCTCCCGATCCCTCGTGGCCATCACGCGCGGCGAGCGCCCACACGATCGTTCCTACGCTCCTTCCACCCTGGGGGTCAGGACCGGCCACGCAGGTGACTGCGAGCCCGAGGTCCGCGTCAAACAACGCTTGTGCCCGGCGTGCCATCGCTTCCGTGGTCGGAAGAGAGACGGGACCGTGTTCGTCGACGAGCTGCCTGTCGAGACCGAGCACCGAGGATTTGATCTCCGTCGCGTACGCCACGAGTCCCCCACGCAGGTAGGCGCTGGCGCCTGGCACGGCGGCGAGGCGCATCGTGACCGCGCCCGCCGTACACGATTCTGCAGTGGCCACCGTCAGATGTGCGTTGCGGAGAAGCTCGGCGACGGCCTGTTCCACTCCTTCCGGGTAGCTCATCACGGCCTTCGAATGCGATGCCGCTTCCTTCTCCGACCACGAACGCGCCGCCACGCAGATCCCCACCCTCACCGGCTCGCTTCATCCCTGGAACGCTGCTCGTTGCGCCTTTCGCGCACAAGTCTCGCCGCCTGGAGGGCGTAGTCGAGCCCCGACAGCACGGTCAACACGATCGCGGCGTAGAGGAGCACCGTGGCAAGGATCACCGGCGGCGTCGGGATCAGGAAGGCCGCCACCGCCACGAACTGTGAGACCGTCTTCGCCTTCCCCCAGCGGCTCGAGGGAAGGACGACGTTGGCCTCGTTCATGAGCCGCAGCCGCAGCAGCGTCACCCCGACCTCCCGCACGACGATGACGGCCACCGCCCACCACGGCAGCGCGCCGAGCGAGGCGAGCGCCGCGAGCGTGCCGATGACGAGCAGCTTGTCGGCAATCGGGTCGGCGACCTGTCCCCAACGGGTCACGCCGTCCCAGCGCCGCGCCACCCAGCCGTCGACCGTGTCGGTGACGGCAGCGAACATGAAGGTCACGAATGCCCACAGGCGTGCGGTATGGGTTTCCATGAGGACGAGCACGAGGATGAGCGGTACGAGCAGTCCCCGCAGCACGGTCACGAGGTTGGGGGCGTTCAACCAGGGTCGCTCGTCGACACTCGCGTCCCGCACAGCGTCCACTTCCCCTGAATCCTCCATCATCGCCGCATCCGTGGCACAGCTCGGCCGCTGTGGTTGTCATTTGAGGGAGGGCTTGGGCGCAGGCTAGCCGCGACGGTGCTCACGACCGCTCGGTCGAGCACGTCTCGATCGTGCAGGTGCCTTCCCAGACCCTCCCACGAGCACCCGGACTACCGAGGTCCGTGCCATTCAGCACCAGCCGCACGCCGCCCGCGTTGCCCAGTCGCAGCTCGACGCGTTGCGGCGCTTGGAACTCTCTCGTCTCGCCTGCCGGGACGGTGCCCTCG
>JALZEO010000268.1 GCA_030862025.1 Actinomycetota bacterium
CTCCCGTAGGACGAATGCTGAACCGGTGAAGTGCAGCCCGGCGAAGTCGGGGTGGCCGAGGCAGACGTCGGCCGCGAGCGCTCCGTCGCCGTGCACGAGGTTGATGACGCCGGCGGGCAGACCGGCCTCTTGCAAGACCTGCATGAAGAAGTGAGCGGCGAGCGCCTGCTTCTCAGAGGGCTTCCAGACCACGGTGTTGCCCATCAGGGCCGGGGCGGTCGGAAGGTTGCCGGCGATGGACGTGAAGTTGAACGGTGTCAACGCCAGCACGAACCCCTCGAGTGGACGGTAGTCGAGCCGATTCCAGACGCCCGGAGCGTTCAGAGGCTGCTGCTGGATGATCTCTGCGGCGAACGAGACGTTGAAGCGCAGGAAGTCGATGAGCTCGCACGCAGCGTCGATCTCCGCCTGGTGGGCGGTCTTCGATTGGCCCAGCATCGTCGACGCGTTCATCGTGTCGCGCCACGTTTCAGCGATGAGTTCAGCCGCCTTCAGCAGCGGCGCTGCGCGTTCTTCCCAAGGGAGAGCCGCCCAGTCGGCCTTCGCGTAGAGGGCGGCGTCGATCGCGGCTCGAACGTGGTCGGGGCCGGCAGCATGGACCGTCGCGAGGTGGAGGTTGCGGTCGTGCGGCGCGCGCAGCTCGAATGTCGCGCCCGTGTGAACCGCCCGGTCAGCGATCACGCATGGTGCTTCGATCGTCTCCTTGGCCAGCTCGGCGAGACGACGCTTCAGACGAGACCGATGGAGGGTGCCGGGGGCATAGGTCCGGACCGGCTCGTTCCTCGGCATGGGAGCGGCGACGCGGGCATTCAGCATGGCCCCTCCTGTAGCGTCTCGCCGCTATCGCTTCCCACCTCAGCGGTCCAGGCACTCTCCCTCGATGCTACTGAGGTTCGTCCTTCCGCGTCTTCCACGGGAGCGGCTCCACCTTCACACGGGGAGCAGGAACCCCGCTGGTGTCGGGAACCTCGGACCGCTCGGGACGCGACCGAACCGGGTCGCTGACGAGCGACGACGCAGGTCTGATCAGATCCCTTGCCCCACCCCCGGGGCCGGGGAGGTTGGTCGGGACCAGTGTGCCGGTCGAACTCGATTCGGCTCGCCACCGGTAGTGGAAAGTCTCGGACGACAGCGGAGTGAGGGAGGTGAAGATCGCGATCGTGCGTGCGGCGTCCATCGCCCCGCTTGCTACCAGTGCCCTCCCCTGCTGCGCAGTGGCGACGCGCTCCACGCCGACCTTGGCTCCCACCTTCACGAACTGGAGTACGAGCTGGTTGTCCACGATGGGGTCAATGACGAGCGCCCGCTTCTCCTCCTCTCCCGTGAGAAAGGCGCCAGGACCGGACTCGAACCCTTCGAGCTCCCAGATCCCGCCCCCGTGGTCTGTGAGGGAGACGTCGTCGAGGGTGAAGCCGGGGTTGTTGGCGGCATCATCGGTGTCGTAGAGGAAGCGGATGAGGATCCGTTTTCCGGCGTAGGCAGTGAGGTCCTGGGCAGCCTGCTCCCAGCGCGGGGTCGCACCAGTGGTGCCGCTGACGGCATCGACCCCTGACTTTCCGGTGATGCCGTTGCCCTCGTTGCTCCCATTCGGATCGGTCTGGCGGCTGCGGCAGACGCAGTCGAGATTGGTCCAGGTCGAGCCGCCGTCCTCGGAGACCTGCAGATAGACGTAATCGAAGTCCTCCTCGAGATCGTACCAATAACCGAATTGCAGGATCGGGGCGCTCGCGCGGGTGAGGTCGGCCTCACGCACCACGAATGTCTCCATCTGGTCACCGCGATTGAGCCACAGCTCGTGGGGAGGCGACGGCATGCCGGCGAGGTTGTCCACGATCGGGATAGTGGGCTCCCCTTCCAGCTTGAAGCTGCCGTCACCTGCGGAATCGAACACGAGGTACTGCTCTCCGTACGGGTGAAGGTCTCCTCCCCGGCTGGCCGGATAACTGGAGAACTGCCCGCTGGGGCGCACCTTGAACGAGGCGAGCGTCGTATAGCCGTACTGCCCCGCCTCGAGGCTACGGTCGTTGAGGATGTTGGCTACGCCACGGTCGAGGTAGACGTCGTTGGCCGTCCTGTCACGGTAGTAGGGGTCGAGGCCGTCACGGTGCGGATTGGTGGCGAGCACCTCGTCGAGGCCCGCCATCCCGTCTGCCGCGACCCTCGTGATCGCTGCGGCCAGGGCGTAGTTCTCCTTGAAGGGGGTCGCCGGGTCGTCGGACGGCCCGTAGTGCTCGAGGAAGTACGACATGAACGTGTAGGCGTTGCCGTAGTCCGCCAGCCCTCCTGACCAGTGCGTGAGCTGGTCGTGAGGTGCCTCGGCGTATGCCGGCAGGTGGCTGCTGGTGAGGTCGGAGCCGTTCACCTCCACAGCGATGTCGGCCATGCCCTCGTTGACCCAGGTGTCCTCGTTCGCATCGTTGGCGAACTGGATCATGTGGTAGAACTCGTGAGCGAGGACGCCCCCGTACCGGTCCGATCCCGGGTCGACGAGCGCCGAGTTCATGTAGAAGAACTCTCCCTCGTTCGAGGTGGCGTTCACGGTCTTCGGGTACTCGTCTCGGGACGAGTAGTAGCCCGCGACGAACCCTGGCAGGCTCACCTGGATCGGGAAGTTCACGATGTTGATGTGCGGGTCGTCGTCGGCGTCGTACCACGGCTGACCCCAGATCTGCTCCATGCGGGGTGGCTGGCGGTAGGGCAGCCGGTCGCAGCGGGCGTGCTCGCCGAAGTAACGGCGATTGATGTCGTAGATGCGCTCGAACTGCGCGGCGCCCGCCTCGGCCTCCGCCTTCGAGGTGATCGATGCCAGTCCGACCCCCCCGCCCGTCGGATCGTACGTCGTCGTGTCGACCCACATGTAGACGTGATCGGTGACGGCGGCCAAGGTGAACTGCCGTTCGACATCCCGTTTCAGCGTCTGATCCGAGACCCAGAAGGTTTCCGTGTAACCGACCTGTCGCACCGGTCGGACGTCGTTGCAGACCCCGTTCTGTGTGACGCCCGGTGTTGCCGACTGTCCGGGTGGGACCACCGCGAAGGCCGCTCCCGGCTGCGTCAGGTTTTCCCCGGCCATGATCCTCGCACCCGCCTTCCGCTGGGGGTGGTGGAGGTGGTCGAGTAGGTAGCGGTCGTGGTCGGTCAACGTGCTGCGCTGGGCTAGGACGTCGTCGGCTGCTAGACCGGCCAGCAGTCCCAGACCCAGTATGAAGATGCCGAGCGCGGCAACAGTACGGCGCAGCATTCGCTTCCCTGTCGTTGGACTCCGAGCCCCCAGTGCGGGCACGAGCGCGGCAGCCTAGTTTCCTTGACCACTCCAGGCCGAGGGGTGCCGGGAGGCGACTCCTTCGGCCTCTCTCCGTAACCCTCGCTCGGCGCGGCGAGTTGGACCCGGTCCCACGGGCGGGCTGTAAAGTGCGCTTGACCGTCGCTGAGGCGACGGGCCCTGGGGCAGTGGGCGTCGAGCGGCGCATGCAATCTCGATGACATCGAGAACTTCGACGGTGCCGCGGCTTGGAAATGGAGCACAGGTGACGTCGAAGATCTCGCTGCGGCCTGGCCCGCACCCCCCGCGCAGTCGAGCATTCGTGTCAGTCCTCCTCATGGTCGTGCTCCTGCCGTTTCTCACAGCGTCTCCACCGCTGGCCACGACGGACCCGGACAGGAGCGCGGCCGTCACGATTGAGGGCGTGGCGCGCCGGGGGGCGTCACAGATCGCGGCACTCGACGTTGCCAACGACGAGCCACTGCTGGGAATTGCCACGCTGCGCGTTGGCGGGACGGAGGCTGCTGGCCGGCTACGCAAGCTCGGGCTCGAGACGCAGCCGCTGCGCCGCCTTCCCCTGGCACTGCTTCGAGGGACGAAAAGCCAGTTGTTAGCCGCGGTCGAGACAGGTGCCGCGCTCGACGTCTACCCCAACCACCGCATGTTTCCGACCGGGAGAGCGTCGAGCGGTGCGGTCCGTGCCGACCAGGCGGCCGCCCTGGGGTTCACGGGACAGGGCGTGGGGGTCGCGATCGTAGACACGGGCATCGACGCGACACACCCAGACCTGCGCAAACGGGTGACGCACAACCGCAAGCTCGTCGCGACCGGAGATCTGTCATCGCTCGGAATCGAAACCTCCCCCCTCACCCCGCCGGGCACGCTCGTGATGCCCGTGGACCAGCTGCCCTACAACAACAGCGACCTCAATTCGGGTCACGGCACGCATGTCGCCGGGATCGTCGCGGCCGACGGCAGCGGAAACCAGGACCTGCTCGGAGTCGCACCGGGTGCCGACCTCATCGGCTACTCGACGGGCGATGCCGTTTTCGTCAGCGTCTTCGCCGTCCTTGCCGCCTTCGACGACATCCTCGTCCACCAGCGGGAGTGGAAGATCCGGGTCGTGAACAGCTCGTGGGGCCTCCCCTTCCAGCTGTTCGACCCGTCTGACCCCATAAACGTCGCCACAAAGGCGTTGCACGACGCCGGTCTCGTGGTCGTCATCGCCGCCAACAACTTCAGCGAGGAGATGACCATCAACCCGTTTTCGGTGGCGCCCTGGGTGATCTCAGTCGGATCGATCAACCTGGCCGGCAAACGCTCGTCGTTCACCTCTGCCGGACTTCGCTACGACAACTCACGAGCAGTAGCCCTGCCTGAGGACGGTCACCTGCGCTTCGAGGGTGGCGGCATCGGCTTGTACCACCCCGACCTCAGCGCCCCCGGCAGCGGCATCCTGTCGACCCGCTCCACCACCGGCGTCCTCACCCTGACGGGGGCGGGAGCCGGTGCGACCCTTTCGGGTACCTCGCAGGCCGCACCCCACGTAGCAGGAGTGGCCGCGCTCCTGCTCTCGGCCAACCCCGCGCTCACAGCCGACCAGGTCCGTCACGCTCTGCAGGTCACGGCTCGGCCCCTGACGGAGGGGTCCACCTTCTGGCAGTCGGGCTATGGGATCGTCGACGCGGCAGCGGCGGTGAGGCTGGTCAGGCGACCCGACTTCTCCGAGCAGCTGCTCGAACAGCTGCAGGCAGCCTCGGATCGTCGCATGCTCGCCCAGCGTCAACGGCAGGTGCGGGTCGTGGACCAGTGGGCCTTCGACGCCCCCCCCGCCTCCGCGCTCGGCCTCGGCTCGAGGACCTTCGCGCTCGAGGTGATGCCCGGCACCAAGGCGATCCACGGTAGCGTGGCCTATGGTGGTTTGCTGGACCTGGCCCGCTCGAACGCCTTCGATTGGCAGTTCAGGCTGGTGGATCCCGCCGGTCGGGAGATGGGACGCAGCAGTCCCTCCGCACGTGCCGGCGTCTCCACGCTGTTCCTGGCTCCCAGCGGAGACGATCTCATGGCAGGCCGGTGGACGGTGGAGGTTGCAGGCCGCGCCGCCCTCGGCGAACCCAACACCTCGAAGGTCAGCGTCTCTATCGCGCAACTCGCTGCGCGGCCATGATCTGCCCGTGACGGGAGTGGACCTGCCACGGCGATAAGGTCGAGCCCGGCAAACGTTCGCTCGAGCACAACAAGCCATGGCGGGCGAGCAGTATCGACGCGACAACAGGAAGTGCCGTGAACGACCTCGATCGCACTCGTACCGTGGTCGCCGCACTGCTGGAGGTCATGCAGGAATCTGCACGGCACCTTGCCACGCAGGTGGCCGAGAATGGGCGTGTCTCGGTCACGCGTATGGACGAGCGGCAGGCGGTCCTCTACGACTTCGCATCGATCGCCTCCGCCGTGGCCGCCGTCGAAGAGCTGGTCAGCTACGGAGAACGGGGCGAGCGGGAGGGTCGCCTCGCCCTCGCGGCTGCCGCGGATGTGCTCGCCGACCTTCTCGGCCGTGCCGCCGGTCGCTGGTCGGCACTTGTGGGGGACCGCGTCCGTGACCTACCGCTGTGGGATGCGGAGGTGACCTCCGCACTCGCAGGCGGCCGTGACCCCGAACTTCTCGAAATGATCGCTACCGAGGTGCTGAGAACCGGAGATGCCGGACCACGCCACCTCTCCGAAGAGCACGAGATGGTGCGGGAGACCTTCCGTCGTTTCAGCGACGAACGGGTGCGTCCAGTCGCCGAGGAGGTGCATCGCCACGACCGTGACATCCCCGATCACATCGTCCGTGACCTCGCCGGGCTCGGCACCTTCGGTCTCTCCATTCCCAGCACCTACGGCGGCATGAGCGAGGGCGGCGAAGAGGAGCTGCTCAACATGGTGCTGGTCACCGAGGAGCTCTCCCGCGGCTCGTTGGGGGTTGCCGGTTCGCTCATCACGCGTCCCGAGATCATCGCCACGGCGATCCTCAAAGGCGGCACCGAGGAGCAGAAGCAGCGCTGGCTGCCGGCGATCGCTGCCGGGGAGAAGATGTGCGCGGTGGCGGTGACCGAGCCGGACTTCGGCTCGGATGTCGCGATGCTCAAGACGACGGCGACTCGTCGTGACGACGAGTGGGTCATGAACGGGGTCAAGACCTGGTGTACGTTCGCAGGCAAGGCGGAGCTGCTGCTCGTACTCGCTCGCACCGACCCCGACCGCTCGAAGGCTCATCGTGGGCTGTCACTGTTCGTGGTCGAGAAGCCGTCGTTTCCCGGTCATGCCTTTCGCGTCCAGCAAGACGGGCCGGGCATCATGGATGGCCGCAGCATCCCCACCATCGGCTACCGCGGGATGCACTCCTTCGAGGTCTCGTTCGAAAGCTGGAGCGTCCCCCACGACAACCTCATAGGGCTCGAAGA
>JALZEO010000283.1 GCA_030862025.1 Actinomycetota bacterium
ACCCCGCGGCGCGCGCGAGCTGTCCTTCTGGAGAGACGAGCTGTCCGGCTCTCCGTTCACCAGCCAGTTACCGGTCGACGACCCAGACCTCCCCGAGGGCGCCCCGCAGGACACGGGCGAGCCCATCACGCTCGTCCTGCCGCCTGGGGTCCACGACGGGCTCCGCTCACTCGCCCGACGCGAGCGGGCGACCGTCTTCATGACGATGCTGGCGGCCTTCGGTGTGCTGGTTCAGCGCTATACCGGCCAGGAGGACCTCCTGCTGGCCTCCGTGGTCGCCAACCGCAACCGAACGGAGCTGGAGGGGCTGATCGGCTGCTTCACGAAGAAGGTGCCCCTTCGCCTGCGCCTCTCTGGTGATCCCACCTTTGCTGAGGCTCTGGCACGCACCCGTAGCGCTCTCCTGGGCGCCCTGTCCCATCAGGATCTTCCCTTCGAGACGGTGGTGCAGGACACGCTCGCAGGCCCGGCTGCCGCACACGGTCTGGTGCCTCACGTGGTGCTCATGTTCCAGGGGGTTACGCCACGTCAGGAGCTCGTCCTGCCGGGAGTGGAGACGACGGGGTTCGAGACGAGTACCACGGCTAGACGGACGCACTTCATGGCCGGCGGCGACGACCGATCCCACGGTGACAGCCGAGCGAAGACGGAGGATGCCCGTGGGGATGAGGCTTCCCCCCTACCGGACTCCGCGATGGGAGGGGACTCGGCTTCCCGCAGACTCCCCTGGGGAGGCGGGCTCTACCTGGGTACGTTTCTGATCCTCTCGGTAGCGGAGTCGGGCGAAGAGCTGTCGTGCATCGCCCGCGGCGCCTTTCACGGCCCGGCCGTACGCCGCTTGATGGACAGCTTCCGGACCCTCCTGTCCGATATTGTCTCCGACCCCACGCGACGGCTGTCGGAGCTCGCGGTGCTTGACGGCCATGCCGAGGCCGAGGTGTTGAGCCGGGGTCGCGGGCCCGTGGAACCTCTGATCGCACAAACCCTTCACGCCGCTCTCGGCGAGCGTGTGCGCCGAGGGCCAGACGAGCTCGCCGTCCGCGACCGCGCCGCCGCTCTCACCTCTGCGGAGTTGAACGTCAGGTCCAACCGGCTGGCCCGTCATCTGCTAGCGCTGGGCATCGGACCGGGCGTCAGAGTGGGTGTCACACTCGAGTCGTCACTGGACGCGGTCGTAGCCGTGTTCGCAGCGTGGAAGGTCGGCGCAGCCTGGGTTGGGCTCGATCCACGGGATGAGGACGACCGCCTGGCCTGGATCATACGCGACGCATCCGTCGACGTGATCGTCGGTGACGAAGCCCGGGGGCCCTTGGCCCTCCTTACTCGGATCGTGTCGGCCGAGGCGGGAGAGGATCGGGCCGCGATGGCGTTGCCGGATGCTGGCGTCTGCCCTGACGACGTCGCCGTCATTTTCTACGGATCCGGGCCATCCGCAGTGCCGAACGGGGTCGAGCTCAGCCACCGTGCCCTGCTCAACCTCCTGGCGGGCCTGCGCCGTGACATCCACCGGTGGCCCGACGCGGCGGGACCCGAGCGCCGCGTCTGCCTCTCCTCCCCCCCCACCGAGGACGGCTTTCTACGTCAGCTCCTGGCCATGCTCGACGGCCACCTCCTCTACGTGACCGAGCGGGCGTTGCGGGCAGACCCCAACGAGGCCGTCTCCCTTCTCGCTGACGGAACGATCGACCTGCTCGACTGCGCACCCGGGCAGCTTGAGGCGCTCGTGTCGGCGGGGCTACAGGAGGCCCTGACGGTACGGGACAGTCCGACCGAGCCCGTACTCGTGCTCGGAACGCGGACAGCAGTAAGTCCCGAGCAGTGGCGGACGGTGCGGAACCTGACAGGGGTACGGGCACACGTGCTCTACGGCCCTCCCGAGTGCGCATTCGCGGCGACCGCACGAGCGACCGCGGAGGCATCGGACCGCCCCGTCATGGGACGCCCCCTTGCGAACGTCACCAGCCACGTCCTCGACGTCCAAGGTCAACCCCTGCCGCCACGGGCGGTTGGGGAGCTCCATCTCGGAGGGCTCAGCGTGTCGGGCAGCGGGCGGCGGCACCCGACGGGACAACGCGCTCGAACCCTCCCCGAGGGGGACGTGGAACTGCTCGGCCCTACCGACGCGGCACGTGACCTGCGCGGCTTCCGGGTGGAGCCGGCCAGACTCTGCTCGGCCCTCGACGGTTGCCCGGGCGTACGCGAGGTCGCCGTCGCATTGCACTCTGGGAGTGGGGGCGAGACCCGCCTGGTGGCGTACGTGGTGGCCGACGGCCAGCCCCCGACCCTGGCCCAGCTCCGCAC
>JALZEO010000244.1 GCA_030862025.1 Actinomycetota bacterium
ACGCCTCGCAGGAACAGACCGACGTGGAGTCGTTCGCCGTGCTCGAACCGACCGCCGACGGGTTCCGCAACTACCTCCGAGCCGGAGAGAAGCTGTCGCCGGAGACCCTGCTGGTGGAACGGGCCAACTTCCTCACGCTGACCGCTCCGGAGATGACGGTTCTCGTCGGCGGCATGCGGGCTCTCAATGCCAACTTCCGGCACTCCGAACACGGCGTCTTCACCGACCGGCCCGGCACGCTGACCAACGACTTCTTCGTGAACCTGCTCGACGTGGGCACGGAGTGGAAGACATCCGCTGCAGTTGAGAACGTGTACGAGGGTCGCGATCCCGCTATGGGCGAGGTCAAGTGGACCGCCACCGCCGTCGACCTCGTCTTCGGTTGGAACTCGCAGCTCCGAGCCATCTCGGAGGTCTACGCCCAACACGACTCGAAGGAGAAGTTCGTCCGTGACTTCGTGGCAGCATGGGACAAGGTCATGAACCTCGACCGCTTCGATCTCGCCTGATCACTGTCCCGGCTTGGTAACCGATCCACGTCGACTCGGTCACCGGACCACCACTGGAGGCACCACGCGAGCCTCTCACCCGACTCGTGTGGTGCGCGCGCTTGCCATCGAGTATTGGCCCAGTCTTGCGGGCGGCGGAGCCGGAACCGAGTCAGGGCAGCATTCGACCCCGTGTGCCTCGCAAGTCGCGTGGCTGAGTCCGACAACGCCCGCGTCTACCAGCGAGGAAGAGTCGGGGACTTTGGACGACTTTCCTGACTTCGGCTTGCTCCACTGATCCAAGCAGCGGAACGACCAGCCCTGCCGAGGCCCATGTGACCGAGCTTGGCGGGGACAAAATAGACTTCTCCACCTACGCCATCGCGGAGAACATTCATAGCGTGTCATAGTCAAAACCTCTTTGGCTGCGTGAGAACTGACTTCAGCGAAACAAGCTGGAGACTGGCTGGCCCGTGACGTTACTGCCAAGTGTGGTGCCTTCAACACCGCTGTCCTCCCCCACGACTTTGCTCGCGAGGCGCCTCTACAGTTGCTGACGAAGGTCACGACAGACGGTCGTGAGGGAGCTCTCAAGCTCGAGTCTCGTCGCACCGACACCTAGTTCGACGCCTCCAGCCAAGGGCTCTCGGAATGCCGCTGAAACAAGGGCCGCGCTCGCCGCTAGGAGAGTGGTTCAGGCACCAGTCGCAGGGAGGCAAGGGCCTCATCGTGGGTGGAGCATTCGTCTCTGCCATCGCGGTCCTGGGCGCGCTGTTAGCAGCGCCGACCGGCACCGGAACACCCACCGCTCAGACCCAACCCGGATCCGTCGCCCAAACAGCGCCGGTCGTCCAGCCCGAGCCGGCGCCAGACGCCAGGGTGCCTCCGCAGCCGACCACGGCAAAGGCAGAGTTGGAGCGAACTCTCGGTCACTCGAGTCGTCTTGGTAGGTCGCGCCTTACATCCTATGAAGACGAAGGAGACACGATCGCCGTTGTCTTCGCGATCGATGACAACCTGACCACGAACCTGACCAATCGCTCCTGGAGGCGGGAGGTGGTCGAGATTCTTGAAACCGTCCGCCGCTACTACCCGGGCAGGCACGTGACCATCGGCGGCACCTTCGCGATGAGGGACGCCCACGGCAACACTGGTGAGAAGCAAGTGGTCCTGCTGAACTACTCGCCCGAGACGATTCAACACATCGACTGGTCGGAGGACGCCAGGCTCTTCCTGCACACAAAGGTCGTGGAGATCGCGGACCCATCGCCGAAGATGGTTCATCCTCAGTTCGCCACCGTGAAGCCGTAGCCCATCCCAGCTGCTGGAGATGCCCGGGGCGACGCAGCGAGCAGCGCGATACGGTGGACGCGGAGACGTGCGGTTTACCAGGACAAGGATCAGGCCGCGTAGGTCGAGAATACGTGATCCCCACCCCCGAACAGCAGCTCCTCGCCCGCGCCGAGGCGGCGTGTCGTGCCGCGAGCGAGAGGACCATTGAGCGCGACGCCCTCGGCCGCGTGCTGAGAGCCTGGCGCAAACGCCGCGACTGGTTCGTCGCATGCCTCGGGCGTACCCCCCGGGTTGACCCACTGGGGCTGCCACACATCACGCGTGAGGAGCTCTACTACCTCGACGCGTTGCTCCATCAGGATCGGACCCGCCTCTGAGGAAACCTGACTCAACGGGCGCGGGAGCCGGGAAGGACGTAGCGACGATTTCCACTTCGAGTCGGGCGCCTCGATGGGTCAAGGATCGGTTGCTGGCAGACGGGGGAGCGGGCACCCTTCCGACGTGTTCCGTGATCCCAATGTCCGGGGGGTCGTGCTCGCCCGCCTGGTTTCCGCGATCGGCGTCGAGGCCAGCTTCTTCCTGGGACTGTGGGGCAAGGCCGC
>JALZEO010000331.1 GCA_030862025.1 Actinomycetota bacterium
CCACGCCCTGGGGGGCGGAATTACGGGGAGTGGATGCGCTGGTGACCGCGCACACGGGCAGGGCGTTGGTTGTGCAGGTGGCCGACTGCGTCCCCCTGCTCATCGCCTCCACGAACGGTCCCATCGCGGCGGTCCACGCAGGACGCCGCGGCGTACAGGCCGGCATCGTCGAAGCAGCGCTCGAGGCGCTCGACACCCAGGGGGCCCCCCCCGAGACCCTGCGGGCCGTGATCGGGCCCGCCATCCGCGGCTGCTGCTACGAGCTTCCGGCTGCCATTCGCGCCGAGGTGGCGAGCGAGCGTCCCGAGGCGGCCGCCGCGACGGCCGCGGGACGGCCGTCGCTGGACTTGCCAGCCGCAGTCGCCGCAAGTCTCGCAGCAGCGGGAGCCACCGTGCTCGCGGCGGACGAGGGGCGGTTCGGGTGCACGCACTGCGATCGGGCGCGGCGCTGGTTCAGCCATCGCGCCGATCCGCGAGCCGGCCGGCAGGTCGGGGTCATCGTGCGCAGGCGTGACGCATTCTCCGCTCCGGTTCCCGCAGTCGATCATTCCTCACCGCCAGCTACCCCGGGAGGCAGCGTGTGAACGCCCTCGCCGCCGAATCCGCGTCTGGCTTTCCTGAGCTCGTCGCCGAGCTCCGCGCCCGCCTCGCCGAGGTTCGCGCCTCGATCCGAGCGGCCTGCGAGCGCGCCGGACGGCCGACCTCATCTGTGCGGATCGTAGGCGTCACGAAGAAGCGTCCTCCCCAGGTAGTTCAAGCAGCCGTGGCCGTGGGTCTGACCGACTTGGGCGAGAACCGTGTGCAGGAGATGCTCGCGAAGATGGAAGCCGTCGATCTCTCGTCCGAGACGACCGAGGAGGCGACGGCGGCGGGCGAAGATGGCGGCCTGGGGGGAAGGGTCGTGAACTGGCATCTGGTTGGTCGCCTGCAGCGCAACAAGGCCCGGGACGTCGTCGGCCGTGCCGTTCTGGTGCACTCGCTTGATCGCACCTCGCTGGCGAACGAATTGTCGCGACGCGCCGAGCAGGCCGGTGTCGTTCAACGTGTCCTCGTCGAAGTCAACGTCGCCGGCGACCCGGCGAAGGCCGGCTGCTCGCCAGATCGCCTGCTCGGCCTCGTCGGCCACGTCAGGAGTCGCCCCAACCTTGTCGTGGAAGGGCTCATGACCATGCCGCCGTTGCCATCACCGGGCGTCGACCCGGGTCAGGCTGCGCGCCCGTATTTCGCGCGGCTACGAGAGCTGCGGGACAAGGTGCGGGAGGAATGTCCTGAGGTGACCCACCTCTCCATGGGCATGAGCGGCGACTTCGAGATCGCGATCGAGGAGGGGGCGACCATCGTCCGTCTCGGCACGGCCTTGTTCGGACCTCGTCCGGACGAGCCCTTCGGGCCCTCCCCGGCGGAGCCGGCAGCGGGTCGAATCCCTGAGGAGGAGCGATGAGCGGGATGTGGCGGAAGACGCTCACCTATCTCGGCCTTGTCGAGGAGGCCGACGAAGCCGACGAGCATCAGGTCACACCCGACCAAATCCCTGCGGCGAACCCCGCGGGTCCACCACCGCCGCCGCCCCCGCCTCCCCGACGAGCGCGACGGGAAGGGCAGGGCCGTCCCCGACGAGCAGTTGAGCACGGGACGAACGTCCGGCCGTTGTCGAATTCCGAGCCACGCTCGACCCATGTGCGTCCGCTGAACTCGGCCCTGGTGCGGGTCGGCATCGTGCGGGCGGCAAGCTTCGACGACGCGGAAGAAGTCGGCGAGCGCTATCGCAGCGGACAGCCGGTCCTGCTCGACCTCGCCGGCGTGGACGCCAAAGTCGGTCGTCGGCTGCTCGATTTCGTCAGTGGCGTGACCTTCGCTCTACGAGGACGCATCGCGCCGGCCGGTGAGCGGGCGTTTCTACTGCTACCACACGGGTTGGACATCCCGTTCGATGAACGGCGGCGGCTGCTGGACCTCGGTTATCAGGTCCTCGTACCGGGCGAGAGCTGACTCCGAATGACGACTCGAGGACGCCGTGGTCCTGGTAGCGATCTTCTGCTGGCTCTTGTCCGCCTTCATCCTCCTCCTCCTCGTCTACGTCGTCTTCTCGTGGATCCCACGACCGCCGGAGCCGATCCTTCCCCTCGTCCGCGGTATCGATCGCATCATGACGCCGGTGCTGGAGCCGATCCGCCGCATGTTGCCGCCTCTCCGCCTGGGAGGTATCGGGCTTGATCTCTCGGTCATTGTTGTGTTCTTTTTGATCGCTATTGTGCAAAGCTTCCTCTGTTGACAGGAGGACAGCAGATGGAGCGGCGTGTTCGAGCACTGACCCCTGATGACATCGTGAACTACCCTCTCAAGCAGGCGGTACGCGGCTACTCGGTACGCCAAGTGGACGACCTGCTCGACCGGGTGGCCGACGAGTTCGAGCGAGTGCACCATGAGCTTGCCGAGATGCGCCAGCGGCTGAGTCAGTCCGAGGCCCGAGCGGAAGCGCTGTCGGAGGCGGAGTCAACGCTCAAGCGCACACTCGTTACCGCGCAGCGCGCTGCAGAGCAGACCGTCGCCGAGGCTCGTGAGCGCGCTGCGAAAGTGGTCGAGCAGGCCCAGGAGGAAGCCGAGCGCAAGCACCGGGCTGCCGTAAGCAGCGCGCGCGAGCAACTCGACGAGCTGCGCCGCAACCAGCGGGAACTGGCGGCCCGCATCGAGGCGGTGCGAGCATTCGACCGCGATTACCGTTCGACGCTGCGAGAATTCCTCGAGCGTCACCTACGGTCCCTCGAGGAACTCGAGCAGCGCGTGCCCCCGACTCCTTCCGAAGCCGAAGATGCGGTGGCTGAGGCGGCCGGGCCGGGCGGGCAAAGACCTGCGTCGCAGCCCGCTGACGGAGAGCCGCCCGCCCCGGCAGCTATCAAACGCGAGCAGAGCCAGCCCAGACGGTCCAAGGCCGAGAAGGCATCGCATAGTCCCGAACCGGCTGAGGCCGGGGCGGCGGAAAAAGAATTCGACGGGGCGACGACGCAAGCGACCAGAGGTTCCTTGCCGCAGGCCGACTCCGCAACTTCGTTCACCCCGCCCGACTCGCTGCAGGACGGTGAACGGTCCGTCCGCGAGGGTGGGGGAGCGCCATCGCGTCGCTGGCCCGTGGTGGACCTCTCACGCGGGGAGAACGTCCGCTGGCGAGTGGAAGCGGCGTTCGGCCAGCTTCACCAGGGTTCGAACGATCACGAGAACGAAAAGGCGGAGGAGGATCTGTCTGCCATAGACACCCTGCTGAGCGAGGAGGAGGGCAAGGAGACGGTCGTGATCATCCACCCCGATTCCAGGCGGCGTGGCCTGGAGGTGGTGGAGGACGGCCACGATGGAGAGGGCGCCTGAAAAAATGCATCGAAAGGCAACTTTCTGTCGCGAACTTTTCGCGCGGGCTTCCAGGCGTCGCTAAAGTGAGCGCGCGGCGGGCGGGCAACCGTTCGTCGCGCATCTGTTCTGAAGGTGGTAATCGCGGTGATTGTCCTCAGCTTTGTACTCGTCATCGTGGCGGCGGTGACGCTCGTCATCGGCCTGTTCCAGACCGATTCAGGCCTCGGGTGGATCTGGGCCTCGATCGGGTCGTGTGTGGCCGCCATGGTCTTCCTCGGCATCGGCGTGGTCCAGCGGCGGGGGGTGGTGGCCCGACCTCGGGTTGAACCCGATGAGGCCTATCGTCGGGCTCCGCTGCCCGACCTCCCATATGGCGCGGGAAGCACGATGACGCGACCAGAGTCAGCAGGTGTGGCGCCGGAAGAGCTGGCGATCGTGACGGGGCGCACGAACAGGGAGCCCTCGCAGCGCATACTGGAGGCAGAGGGAATCCTGGAGGCCGAACCGTCACACGACTCCGCCAGCGAGCCGCCGCTCGTGCCGAAACGCACGGCGGAGACCACTACGAGCCGAACGGGATCCGCGCGACCCACCGAATCCCGAACCGCGGAGGTGCCTCTCGAGCCCACACGCGGCTCGGCCGCCGCAGTGGAGGACGCGGCTGCGGGGGCATCGCCAAGCCCGTCGCCAGCGGCGAGTCCTCCTCGACCAGCTCAGAAGAAGACGGCTGCAAGGGCGGGGGAGCCGACCACAGCAAAGAAGACAACCGCAAAGGCCACGAAGAAGGCCACGAGCAGGCAGACCGCAGCGGCTCCGACTGCGAGTCGAGAAGCAGCCCGGCGGACGACCGGGAAGAAGGCGACGGGCCAGCGGCCAGCTGCCCAGAGTGCGCGACCCGAAGCCGCCAAGAGTTCCAGGCGGAGTGGTCGGCAGACGACCGGCGAAGCTGCCCGGGCGGAGCTTGCCAAGATCAAGGGACTCGGTCCGGCGAAGCAGGAGGCGCTGCTACGCGAGTTCGGGTCCGTTGAAGCGATTCGAGCCGCGACAGTCGAGCAGCTCACGAGCATCCGCGGCATCGGGGAGACGACGGCCCGCGAGATCCTCGCTCAGGCGCGCCGCTGATCGGAGCCCACTCCTGGGAAGCCGGGCGGGCACCAACCAACACGCATCAGGCGACGGAGATGATCGTGGCGCCTACACCCACGAGCTCGTAGAGGTCGACGATCTCGGGATTCGACAGCCGAACACATCCGTGCGACGCATCGCGTCCCAGGGAGTTGACGTTGGCCGTGCCATGGAAGCGGATGCCGGAGGCGGACCAGTTCAGCGCGCGCAAGCCGAGAGGATTGTTCGGACCAGGCTCGATGCGGGCCGGGAGGTCCCGTCCCCAGCCGCTGGGGTCAGGATTGATCCACACCGGATTGGGCCGCTTCGCTGACACGCGAAATACGCCCGTCGGGGTCGGGTAATTACCGGTGCCAGTGGCCACCACGTAGCTGCGCA
>JALZEO010000334.1 GCA_030862025.1 Actinomycetota bacterium
CCACGCCCTCCCGCGCCCCCGCCTGAGCTCCGCCCGATCCTGTCGACGGCTCCCAAAGACATCAACGAGATCGTCGGGAAGTATGCGATCGGCCTCGAGAAGCACAGGGAGAACCACGAGGCCCGGGGTCAGATCGAGGAGTACGTCGCCACGAACTGCGCTTGAGGCGACGACCGGAGGTCGAGAGAGGTGACGGGCGACCTCGCTCCTAGGCCCATTGGCCTTCGAGCAGCGGCGTGGTCGAGTGCTCGCCACGGTCGAGGCGCAGCTGCCTGAACACCTCGTCGGGGTCGTCCGGCGCATCCTGCAGTTCGACGGCGACCTCGCGGTCGCCGAGGTCGGCCGTCTGGCTGACGAGCAACAATTCGGCCCCGGGGTGGTCAAGAAAGCTCGGCGGGTCCACTGCCCGCCAGCGGCGGCCTTCGAAGAGTTCCTGCAGTTCGGCAGGGAACTCGGCCGCGCGCCCCTCCGAAAGGCCGACATCGGGCGGCGAGGCCGCCCGCGGGTTCTTCACCGCAAGTAGGACACTGCCCTCACTCCTGATATTCAAGGCTTCTTGTACCTGACCGGGTTCTTCCGGGAACTCGAGAACGTAGACGAGTTCGGTGTGGCGTCCCCGGCGCAACAGCGAGTAGGCACCGGCTCCAGCCGGTCGCACCGCCGGACGGGTCCGCTCCCCGAGCGTCTCGGTGGTGTAGCTCTGAGGACCGAGAAATTCGGCGAGGGCCTTTGGGTCGGCGGTCACGAACGCCACGTAGCCCCAGAATCGCTCCCCCTCCGCCTGCACGTCGGGAAGCCGCTTCTTGCCGACCGCCAACAGTCGGTAGAGATACTGGTCACGTGGGTTGAGAACGAGGTGAAGGTCCGCTACGTCGTACAGGCCATCAGGGCTGGTGACATCCACTGCCGGTCGGTACAGAAAGTGCACCGTGCCCTGCTCGAGCACGTCGAGCATGGTCAACTCCTCCTGCTAGCTCACCTCGACAATAGCCGAGATTGCCCTGCCATGCGAACGTACGTTCGATCCGCTTTAGCCCTGGCAGCCCGCTCGTCACTGCAGGGAGACGACGGGTCGACGTCCCTCGAAGGCGACTTCGGTTCCGAGCACACGACAGCGACGCTCGAAGAGCTCGCCGATTCGGGCCGCTTCCGTGTCGGTGGCCAAACGGGTATGGCAGTACTCGAGCACGAGCGGGATGGCTTCGAGCCGCTGCGGTCCGGCTTCGTTTATCGTGACGAGCCAGAGCAGTCCAAGATCGTTGCGGGCCCCGGCGTCCACCGCGTAATCGTCCACGAAGTCGCCGAGATCGAACAGGATCGGCGCCGGCCGAGCCATCACCCCGTGGAACGCGTGGGCAGAGTGACCCGCGATGAGGTCAGCTCCAGCCGCCGCGAGGGCGTCAGCCGCCCTGCGAACGTAGGGCAGGGGTTGCGTCGTCATGTTCGGCCCCCAATGCGGGCTGACGACCACGAGGTCGACCTCGAGCTCGGTGATCGTCCTTCCGAGCCAGGCAGGCAGATGACCGTCGAGCGTCACGTGCGCGACGCCGGGACGAGCAGGACCGGCCGCATAGTCAGCGGGATGATCGGTGAAACCCACGAGGCCTACGCGGAAGTCCCGGACGGACAGCACCGCCGCGGCCCGGGCCGCGCTCAAGTCCGCACCGGCTCCGACGTGTGTTATCCCGGCCTCCTCGAGGTGCTGGCACGTGTCCAGCAACGCCTCCTCTTGGTAGTCGAGGGCGTGATTGTTCGCGAGCGTCACGGCGTCCACACCGATGCCCGCCAACGCCTCGACGGCCAGTGGCGGCGCGCGAAAGAAGAACGGCTTCTTCGGGTCGGGCCAGCGCTCGCCACGTTCGGAGATGCAGCACTCGAGGTTGAGCACGAAGAGATCGGCGGCCTGAGTCAACTCCATGAGCTCTGGCGAGAACAGGGCGCTCGCGGGATCTTCTCCCGGGCCGAGACCGCTCAGGCGGCTCGCCACGTTGCGGCCAAGCATCGTGTCGCCCGCCAACCCCAGAGTCACTGCCATGCGGCCACCTCTCGTCCCGGTCCCGGCCAACAGCCCTTCCCGCGCCGATGTGGTGCCAGTCTCATCTCCCGCGAAAAATTGGGGCTTGATTTTTGCGGCATATGCTCCTTCTATGCCATTTAGGCACTATCTCCTGCTCCCGACCGGCCGCTCCGGGCTGGTCTGTCAGGGAGGGGGGTCGTGCAGCGCCTCCTAACCACTTCCCCAGGAGGCGGGTGAGGGAAGGATGTTGTGGCCTGAAGAAGCGCCGGACGCGATAGTCGACGAGTTCGCACGCGCCGTTGTGGACTTCCTTGTGGTATGGGCCTCTGCGGGGGCTTCGAGCGGCGCAGAAACTGGCGCCCCGGTCATGGGGGGACTGGCGCAGTCGAGGGGCTGAGAGCCGGGTCAGTGGGCTGGATCACGTAGAGGCCGCGGGCACGCCACATCGCCACCACCGATGGTCGGTCGTCTACGACGACGGCGACGGAGTAGTGCGGGGCGATGGTGCGCTCGTAGATCTCCGCTTTCACGACATGGTCGGGGCGGAAGTCGCCCGTCGAGCGGAGGATGAGTTCGTCGTAGGGAATGCCGTGGCGGTCGAGCCAGCCCCGGCAGACCTCGCGGTAGGTCTCCGGCCGCCCACTGAGGATGACTTTCGCGGTGTCCCCATGGTCGGCTCGCAGCAGCTCGACAACCCAGGGCACTGGGGTGTCTGCATCCATCCCGGCGAAGAAGGCCTGCCAATCGCGGCGTGGTTGCGAAACGTGGTGGAGTCGCCACTGCACGGACGCCAGCGTCCCGTCGAGGTCGACGACGACGGCCCGTCTGTCTTGCGCGGTAGGGCCGGTCATTTGCAGCGGGACAGTTCGAGCGGCCCGTCGGCCAAGAAACGCAGCCAGTCGAACCCGTCCGTCATCGCAGTATCGTCCGTGCGGGGCAGCGGCTCGTCGCCTTCGGTGACGGCTCGCACTTGGCCCAACGACACGGCTGGCTGGCCCTCGAAGGGGGCGCCGAGCGCATCGCCGACTGCGACGCCCACGAGCGCTCCTCGAAACCGGTCCTGCGTCCTGACGTCACTCATACTCCCCGGTCCACTCTCGGCGGACGGCCTATGGGAGTCCAACATCGCACCGCTACATTCGGGCGGCGCGAACCCCTTGCAGTCGCCCCCCTGGGGAGCCGGCCCATGCCAGAATCCTGCGTCATCTGCCAGCGTATCGAGGCGGGCGATCTCGCAACCGCGAACGACCTGGCCGCGCATGCACTCCTCGAACGGGATGATGTTCCCGCACCGCCTCGGTGAAACACCAGCCGAGCCACGTTGATCCCGGTAGCGGCGAGACGAGCACGAAGGCCAGTGGATGACGGGCCCGTCCAGCAATCCGGAAGCGGACGTGCAGGCTGAGACGCCACAGGCGGGTCTCGCGGCGGTTGTGCTCGCCGCTGGCGCCGGCCGGCGACTGCGCCCGCTGACCGAACTGCGGCCGAAAGCGCTCTGCACGGTTGACAACGTCCCACTCGTCGACCTCGCGATCGGGCGGGCGCGGCAGGTCACGGAGGCCGTGGCGGTCAACGTGCACCATGGTCGGGCGCAGCTCGAGGCCTACCTGGCGGGGCGGGTGCACGTGTCGCTCGAGGAGCCGGAGGCTCTCGAGACTGCTGGAGCGCTGGGCCATCTGCGGAGCTGGATCGACAGCCGGGACGTTCTGGTGGTCAACGTCGACGTCTGGCACCCCGAGCAGCTCTCGGGTTTCGCCAGGGACTGGGATCGTGAGCGCGTGCGTCTCCTTGTCGTCCACGACCCGGAGCGCGGCGACTTCGGTGACCTCCGCTACGCGGGTGTGGCCCTGCTGCCATGGGCCGTGGTGCGTCAGTTGTCCCCCCGACGTCACGGCCTATACCCGGCAGTGCTCGGGCCGGCCGTGGCGGAAGGCTGGGCAGAATTCGTCACCAGCCCGAGGCCGTTTTTCGACTGCGGGACCCCCCCAGAGTACTTGGCCGCCAACCTCACGGCCGCGGGCGGCTCCAACGTTGTAGGTGAGGGCGCAGTGGTCGAGGGGGAGATTGTGCGCTCCGTCGTATGGGCACACGCCCGGGTCGAGCGCGGAGAGCGTCTGATCGAGGCAATCCGAGCACCGGAGGGGATCACCGTGCAGACTCGGCTTCCGCATCCCCTCCCCCGGCTGCAGGCGAATCGATAGAGGGAGCTGCTGGGCACTCATCACCCCCTCACATCTAGGCCGGCGCGACAGTCGCCTTCATGGCACGCTTCGCTCATGCGCGACCCATCCCAGAGCCTCGCGGCCGCGAAGCTGCCCGGCCCCCCCCGCTACGGGTCCGCGTCTCTGGCCGACGTCGCCCCGGCGCTGCTCGATGCACTTGGCATCCCCGGAGCAAACCCGTTCGGATTCGAGCCCACCCGCCAGGCATGCCTGCTCCTCATAGATGGGCTCGGCTTCGAGTTGCTGACCAGACACCGTCGTGTCGCCCCATTCTTGGCGTCCACCTGCCGAGTCCCGATCGACGCCCCTTATCCGACGACGACCGTTGCCAGCCTGGCCTCGATCACGACCGGTCGACCTCCAGGTGAGCACGGTCTCCTCGGCCCCACCGTCGCCCTGCCCGATAGCGACCGCCCGATGAACGTCCTGAAATGGCGGCTGCATGGAACGGGACCCGACCTCGACCTCACGGAGGTCATCAGCCCCGAGCGTTTCCAGCCGATGCCCACCGTGCTCGAACGCGCCAGCGCCGCCGGCCTCGACCCCATCACCGTGGGTCCCGGCGAACACGAGCGTTCTGCGCTGAGCCGGGCGGTCCTGCGCGGCAGCAGCTACGTCAGCGTGTCCTCCCTGGCCGAACTTGTCGACGCCTCATCACGCACTGTCCTGAGTGGCCGCCGCTTCGTCTACGCCTACCACGGTGGCCTGGACCAGATCGGTCACCGCGACGGCGTGCGGTCGGAGCGCTGGCGTGAGGAGCTCGCGGGGATCGACGTAGCTGTGGCCGCGCTCGTCGAGCGGCTCCCGGCCGAAACCTTGCTTGTGGTGATCGGAGACCATGGAATGGTCGATATCGATGCGGAAGGCATCGTCGACGTCGCGCACGAGCCGGCCCTGCTCGACGGCGTGCGGCTTCTGGCGGGCGAGCCGCGGCTGCGGCATGTCCATGCGAGGAACGGTGCTGAGCAGGACGTGCTCGACGCCTGGCGCGAGCGGCTAGGCGGCCGCGCTTGGATTCTGACACGGGAACAGGCGCTGGAGGAAGGGTGGTTCGGCCCGACCGTGTTCGAGTCTGCTCGCGCTCGCATCGGCGACATCGTCGTGGCCGCACATCTGGGGCTCGCCATCCTCCAAAGCGACCTCGACCCGCACCAGGCCGCGCTCGTCGGCCACCATGGCTCAATCACCGACGCCGAACGCCTTGTGCCTCTCGTCGTCGTCAACCCTGCCTAGCTTTCGGGACATGATCGGCGCCCGTGCGGTCGAGTTCCTCCCGGCCAGGTAGCCACCGGACATCCAGCGTCAGGCCCACATCCCGCGACGCGTTAGCCTCCCTCCAGATGCCCGAAGGAGCTCAGGTGGCAGAAGCCCGGCTGAGTGGCGCAGAGCTGCCAAGCTTGAGCGTTGGCGGCTTCCCACTCGGGACGGTCCCCCTCACGTGAGCGTCGAGACGATCGAGTACGGGCACGATCCCTCGCAGGCCGGTGACCTCCACCTCCCCGAGGTAGAGCCTCCCTGGCCGGTTGTCGTCCTCCTTCACGGCGGTTTCTGGCACGCCCACTACGGCCGTGAGCTCATGACACCGCTCGCGGAGGACCTCGCGATGCGGAGCTATGCGGCCTGGGTGGTCGAGTTTCGCCGCGTCGGCATGAGCGGGGGCGGTTGGCCCGGCACCCTCGACGACGTCGCTGCGGGCGTCGACGCACTCGAGCGAATCGCAGACGTCTATGCGCTCGACCTTGGGCGAGTGGCTACGGTGGGCCACTCCTCCGGGGGTCAGCTCGCGTTGTGGGCAGCAGCCCGACGCCGCCTGCCACCGCATGCCCCGGGCGCGAACGCGGTGGTCCACCCACGGGCGACGATGAGCTGCTCCGGAGTGCTGGACCTGTCGCGGGCGGCGGAGCAGGGAATCGGCTCTGGCGCGGTCGTGGACCTTATGGGGGGCTTGCCGGGCGAAGCCCCGGAGCGTTACGAGCTCGCTTCACCCGCTGCACGCGTCCCAATCGGAGTGCCGACCGTCGTCCTTCACGGCGAGGACGACGACATAGTCCCAGCCTCGCAGAGCAGGACGTACGCTGAGCGTGCCATCCAATCGGGTGATCCCGTCCAGCTGGTCGAGTTGCCGGGTATCGGTCACTACGAGTTCCTCGACCCCACCTCCATGGCCTGGCAGTCCGTGATCGACCGGCTGCCTGAGCTGCTGCAAACGGGGGGACCAGCCAACGGTGGGCTCGGCTGAAGCTCCTCTCCCCAGGGCCCCGACCAACCACTGTGGAGGGGCCGCAGCAGTGCCGCCACGGGGGCGACGGCCGGTCCACTCCTCGAATGAGAGCGCCCACTGCCCGCACCCGAGCTCCGGCCGCAAGCCGTGGTCACGCATCTTCAGCAGGGTAGGCGCACCGTTTCACCTGGCGTACCCTGGCGGGAATGGGCAGGCTTCGCGACTTCGTCCACCGGCTCGTGACGCCCGTTGACGAACTGCAGCGTGAGGAGCTGGCAGTCTTCTGCGGCAGGATGCCAACCACCTCGATCGTCGATATCCGGCCGCGGCAGCGGGTACGGGTGGTGGGTGAGGTCGAGTACGTCCGGACTGTGCCGCGGGCAGCGGCGGCCAGCCTCGAGGTAGGCATGACCGATGGCCACGACCAGGTTCTGGCCGAGTTCCTGGGACGTAAGGGCGTTCCGGGGATCAAAGTGGGACGGCGCATGATCATCTCGGGAGTGGCCGCTCCGGAGGGACGCATCTACCGCATCGTCAACCCGGAGTACGAGCTCCTGCCCTCGCCTCGGGACGGCTGACCTCTTTCGGCTCTACCGGCGGGTGAGCAGCTGTCGTACATCGTCTTCGGTGTGAGGAGTGACGAGGGCCAGCACCTCGTCACCAGGCGCAAAGGTCGTGTCACCACGCGGGACGAAGACATGGCCGTGTCGCACCACCGCGACGAAGGTGGCATCGCGCGGGACGTCGAGGTCCATGATGCGTCGGTCCACGACCGGTGCGTCTTCTGCCAGCGTCACCTCGACCAGGCGAATCTTGCCACCTTCCAGCATGAGAAGACGGACCAGATCCCCCACCGTGAGCGCTTCCTGGACGAGCGCCGTAACGAGGTGCGGGGTCGACACCGACACGTCCACTCCCCACGCCTCCGTGAACAACCACGAGTTCTCCGGATGGTTGACGCGTGCTATGACGCGCGGTACCGCGAACTCCTGCTTCGCGAGAAGCGATATGACGAGGTTGTCCTCGTCGTCACCGGTAACCGCCACCATCACGTCGACGGTGTCGACTCGCGCTGCCGCCAGGGAGGAGAACTCGCACGCGTCGGCCACATGCCATTCGACGTCATCCAGATGCGCCCGCTCGACGACCTCAGGGTCCTGCTCGATGAGCAAGACCTCGTATCCGGTCGCCTCGAGCGTACGAGCAACGTACTGCCCGACGTTGCCTGCTCCCGCGATCGCCACGCGCATCAGGCGTGCCCTCCCTCGAGTCGCGACTGCAATTCGTCGAGAGCGTCGACCGCGACCGCGAGATGGATGACGTCGTGCTCCTGGCCGATGAGGTCCTCCGAGGCCACATGGGCCTCTCCGAAACGGGTGACTGCCGCAAGCCGAATCCTTCCCGACTCCTCCAGCAGGGTGAGGCGGCGGCCCACCCAGCTCACAGGCAGGTCCCGTTCAACGAGGCAGACCCGTCCGGTTGGATCCACATACTCCTGGCTCCTGTCGTCGGGGAAAAGTCGTCGCAGCACCTGATCGGTCGTCCACGCGACGGTCGGAACTGTAGGAATGCCGAGTCGCTGGTAGATGACGGCCCGCCGTGGATCGTAGATCCGAGCCACCACCCGCTCGACCCCATACGTCTCTCGCCCGATTCGAGCCGAAAGAATGTTCGAGTTGTCGCCGTTGGTGACTGCGGCGAGACCCGCGGCGTCGTCGATGCCGGCCTCGGCGAGAGCGTCGCGGTCAAAGCCCAGGCCGATCACCCGTCGTCCGGTGAAGCCCTCAGGCAGGCGCCGAAACGCCTGCGGAGACTTGTCGATGACCGCCACCGTGTGTCCGCTTTCCTGCAGACGTTGGGCCAAGCCGCTACCGACCCGGCCGCACCCGATCACGACTACATGCACCCCATCCTCCTATCGAGACCAGACCAAACGTAGCGAGGATGAGCCCGCTGTCGTCTCCGCCCCGACTGGGGGAAGGGGCACGTGCCGGGCCCGCCGCGACTACCAGCGCAGGAGCGCCGCGACTCCTCCGTGTACCCGCAGCGCCTCGG
>JALZEO010000337.1 GCA_030862025.1 Actinomycetota bacterium
TCCCCGCGCACCACGTCGCGGAAGCGGTCCTCGAACATCTCGCCCCGCAGCGTCAGGCGCCCCCAGGGGTGCTGGTAGATGATGTCTCCCTCGGGCCCGACGATCACGAAGGACTCGTCGTAAGCCCCCTGCGGCCCCTGGTAGACGCGGTCGACGACGAAGGGCTCGGCGGTGGCCGGCAGCTCCCCGCGGACGACGATGGCCGGATCGACTGTCCCTGAGGCCTCGTCCCACGAGCCGTGGTCGAAGACGATGGCCGACAACAGCTCCACGTATGGCATGCGACCCTTTCGGTCGAGGAAGCCGGGGAACGGAGACGTCCCAACCGCTGATGGAGCGAGGGCAGTCCGCCCGGCAGGGTCTGAGGCTCAGGGAGTATACGGGCGGCGCGCGCACGCCGAGATGTCAGGGAGCGATCACGACGCCGTGCTCGTCCAGGAACTTGAGCAGCCCGCGTGTGCTGCCGACCCCGGTCAGGTGGGCCCGACCCATCCAGGCGGCGTCGATGGCGTCATCACCGGCGACGAGTTCACCACCGAGGACGTGGACATGAAAGTCGAGAATGACGTAGTGGGAACCATCGTCGAGCGCTTCTGCCACGCCGACGAGGTCCCCGACCCTTACCTCCAGACCGGTCTCCTCGAGGAACTCACGGCTGAGCGCGTCGGCGAGTCGTTCCCCGCCCCGAACCTTGCCTCCCGGCAGCGTCCACCGTCCGGCCGCTGGCGGATTTGCTCGTCGCACGACGAGGAGCCGTCCTGTCGTGTCCCGCGCCACACCACCGACGGCGACGACCGGTCCGGGGTTGGACTCGTCCTCCACGGTCATGCGCCCTCCTGTGCCCCTCCGCTGGGCCCGGCTCCGACATCGAGAGGCCTCTACCAGCAGGGCAGTGTCGGCCATACGAGTCCACCGCGCTACAAGGTCGCACCCTGGTCCCGCGCGGATGCACCAGACCCTGGCCCGGAGGCTGACCAGCTACCGTTGACGTTGGTGAAAGGGGACGAGTGGCCGGGTACGACCTCCACACCCATACGACCTTCAGCGACGGAACCACCACGCCTGCGGCCAACGTAGATCTCGCGCTGCGTGCCGGGCTCGACGGGTTGGCCGTCACGGACCACGATACGACGAACGCCTGGGAGCAGGCACACGACGCAGCCGCTGGTACGGACCTCGAGATCGTCCCGGGCGTCGAATTGTCCGCAGAGCTGAACGGCGCCAGCGTGCACGTCCTCGGCTACTGGTTCGATCCTACCCGTTCGGCACTCGCTGCCGAGATGCGTCGGTTGCGGAACGAGCGCGTCCGCCGTGGCGAGCAGATCGTGGCCCGTTTCAACGATCTCGGCGTCCCCATCTCCATCGAGCGGGTGCGTGAGATCGCGGGAGAAGCGCCGATCGGACGTCCCCACATCGCATCCGCGGTGGTCGAGGTCGGCGCGGCCCACGACGTGGACGAGGTGTTCCGGCGCTGGCTGCACGACGGCGGGCCGGCGTACGTGCCCAAGTACGCGGTCGACCCCGTGACCTGCGTGCAACTCGTCGTCGATGCAGGTGGCGTCGCCGTCCTCGCACACCCCGGGCTCTACGGACCAGGCGACAGCGGCCTCGATCCCGAGATGGTCGAGGCGATGGCCTCCGCTGGACTGGCGGGCATCGAGGCCGACCATCCCGAGCACAGCCTCGAGACTCGTGCCCTCTACCGCGAGCTCGCGGTGGCCCTTGACCTCGTCACCACGGGGGGCTCGGATTTCCATGGTGACCGCAAGGATCTCACCCTCGGAGGGGTGACGACTTCCCGAGTGCAAGTTGAACGGCTGCGGACCCGACTGTAGGCCCGGTGGGTATGGGGGCGAGGCAGCTGACAAACGACAGGACGTGTCATGGCTAGCACGGGGAGGCCGGAACACGCCCGAGACCGGGACGCGGGCGGGAGGGACCTTTCCGTGGCCACGACCGCGCCACAAGTCCTCGTGAGCCGCAATCCCGCTACCGGCCAGCCCCTGGGCAGCGTGAAGATCGCCTCCACGGAGGACGTGGCCGCTGTCTGCAGAAGAGCCGCTGAGGTCCAGGGGACGTGGGCGAAGTGGCCGGCGGGGGAGCGAGCGGCGGTGGTAAACCGCGCCGCCGACTTCATCCTCTACAACGCCCCCGACTATGCCGACCTGGTCCGGCGCGAAAACGGCAAGCCGCGTTCAGACGCGGTTCTCATGGAGGTAGGACCGACGATTGACGGCTTCCGCTGGGTCGCACGTCGCGCGCCACGGATCCTCGCCGACGAATGGTTGCGACCGAACCTGCTCACGTTCGTCCACGGAATGTGGCACAGGATCCGCCGAGAGCCGCTGGGTGTCATCGGCATCATCTCCCCGTCGAACTACCCATTGAGCATTCCGGCAGGTGTCGTCGCCTCGGCGCTCGCGGCTGGTAACGGGGTCGTGCTGAAGCCGTCACCGCTTGCGCCACTCACGGCCGAGCGCCTCGCGGAGGCGTTTACCGCGGCTGGGCTACCAGATGGCCTCTTCGGCCTCGTCCACGGCTCTGGGGAGCAGGGTCACGCGGTATGCACCTCCCCGCACGTCTCGAAGGTCGTCTTCACCGGCTCGGTCGAGGTCGGACGGCTCGTTGCGCAGGCGTGCGCGGACCAGGCGAAGCCGTACACGCTCGAGCTGGGCGGCAAGGATCCTGCGATCGTGCGGACAGACGCGGATCTCGACCGCAGCGTCCCGCAGATCCTCTGGACGGCCTGTGCGAATTCCGGACAGAGTTGCGCACGGGTGGCGCGCGTTTATGTCCACCGATCGATTCACGACGAGTTCGTCGCCCGGCTGGTTGAACAAGCCTCCGCGCTCGTCGTCGGCGATCCCGCGGACCCCGACGTCGACATGGGGCCCCTGCTGGATCCGGCCCATTGGGAGCGGGTCTGCGCACTCGTCGACGATGCGGTCGCCAAAGGAGCCACGCTCCTGGTGGGTGGTCCACACAAGGCCAACGGGCCAGGCTGCTACTACCGACCCACGGTGCTGACCGGCGTGTCCCAATCGATGCGCTTGCTGCAGGAGGAGACTTTCGGTCCTGTCATCCCGGTCATGGCCTTCGACGACGACGACGAGGCCGTCCGACTGGCGAACGACAGCCGCTACGGACTGGGCGCCTCCATATGGACCCGCGACCGCCCCGCCGCGCGAGCCATGGCCGCCCGCATCCAAGCCGGAATGGTGTGGATCAACGAGCACCTGTACTCCCACGCCGCGCCGATGACGCCGTGGCTCGGCGTGAAGGACTCAGGGATCGGTGTCGTGCACTCGAAGTACGGCTTGCAAGCGATGACACGGCCCAAGCTCCTGAGCACGAACTTCGGGCCCCTGCCACCGGCGCTGTTTCCGCACAATGCGGCGTTGGAGGCCGCGACCTTTACCATGCTGAACGTTTTCACGGCGCGGGGCATAGGCAGGCGCCTCGGTACCGCCTGGCGCAACCGTTCCGATGTCGTGGAGTATGTTCGGCACCGTGCGCGCGTCGTCCGCCGCCAAGCAGACCGCTACGGTTCCTCATAGCCTTCTATCCAAAACGCACGTTCGATCACCAGGAGGCCTCGGTGTCCGAGTCCGCGGTGAAAAAGGCACGGAAGATCGTGCCCCTCCCCACCCTGACCTTCCGAAACGGTCCTCTCTCCGGCAAATCGATGCAGCTTGATCGTGATGAGGGCACCATCGGCCGCCGGGAGGACAACACCTACGTGCTCACCGACCCTCGCGTGTCCCGCGTGCACGCCTCGCTACGCAAGGATGCAGGCGCGGTCATCCTCACCGACCTCGGCTCGAGTGCGGGCACGAGAGTGAACGGCGAAGATGTCACCGGGCCTCGTGTGCTGCGTCACGGTGACCGCATCGCGTTCGGTCCCATCGAGGCCGTCTTCGAGGACCCTGCCATGGCAGCCCAGCCCGAGGAGACGACCATCGTCCTCGAGGTCCCCAAGGTCGAGACAGGACCACACCTCTCTCCTCGACAGCAGCAGGTGCTCGAGCTCATGGCCGAGGGCATGACAAACAACGAGATAGGCGAGGAGCTCGGCGTCACCGAGCGGACCGTGAAGGCCTACGCGCAGGAGCTCTATGACAAGCTCGGTGTGCGCAACCGTGCTGGTGCGGTCGCGGAGGCTGCCAAGCTCGGCCTGCTGGAACCCTGAAACCCGCCACGGCCTCTTCGGTCTGCTGCCGAGGGGCTCCACGGCTGCCGTGGTGCGTTCGCGAGGGTCCGGGCGATGACCGCTGTGACCTACGCGCTCGCGAACCAGAAGGGCG
>JALZEO010000344.1 GCA_030862025.1 Actinomycetota bacterium
GTTCCTGGTAGGCGGGTTCGAGGTGGGCCGCCATGATCCCACGTCGGGATGCCACCCCAGCATCCGCCATGCGCTGGAAGAGCTCGATGCGGTCCACTGGCCCGTCATCCGGCAGGGCGACCCAGAACGACTGGTAGTTCGTCGTGCCGTAGGGGGGGTCATGGATCATCCGGATACCGGGTAGGTCGGACAACGCCTGGTGGTAGCGGGAGGCCAACTGCCGACGACGGGCGACGATGGTCTCGAGGCGCCCCAACTGCACGAGGCCGATGGCGGCCTGCACGTCCGTCATGCGGTAGTTGAAGCCGGTCTCGAGATAGCGCTCGATCGTCGCAGCCCCCAGCCGGTGGCGTTCAAGAGCGCTCACGCTCATGCCGTGCTCTCGCAGGCGACGCAGCCGGGAAGCCCAGGCGGGGTTCGAGGTGGTCAGCATCCCGCCTTCACCCGTCGTGATGATCTTCCGCGGGTGAAAGGAGAAGGCGGTCAGCGGGGAGCCGGCGCCGACGGGCAGGCCGCGGTACGTGGCACCTACCGCGCAGGCGGCATCCTCGACGATGGTCACGCCGAGGGGATCGCACAGCCGGCGAATCGGCTCGACGTCGGCTGGGGTACCGGCCTGGTCCACGACGATCACGGCGCGGGTGCGGTCGGAGAGCACCGGCTCGATGGTCTCGGCGGTGAGGTTCAAGGTGGTGGCATCCACGTCAGCGAACACCGGGGTGGCGCCCACGTAACGGGCCGCGTTCGCGGTCGCGATGAACGACAGCGACGGGACGACTACCTCGTCGCCGGGACGGATACCGAGGACAACCAGGGCCAGGTGCAGTGCGGCGGTGCAGGAGGACAAGGCGATGGCGTGGTCGGTCTGGATCCGCTGCGCGAAGGCCTGCTCGAACGCGGCCACCCGCGGACCCTGAGCGACCCAGCCCGAAGCGATGGCTTCGGCCGCGGCAGCCTGCTCCTCTGGTCCGAACCAGGGGCGCATCAGAGGAACGCTGGTCACGGGAGGCTTACTGCCGCGATGCGCTGGGCGGCCCGCTCGCCCCGCCACCATGAAACCAGGCGTCGCAGCCCTTCCTCCAAACCCACCTCCGCCTTGAACCCGAGGTGCCGCTCGGCTGCGGCGGTATCCGCGAGCCGCCGTGGAACCGCGGCCGCGGAACGCGCAGGGCCGTATTGGGGGTCGAGGTCGGAGCCCATGACCCGTAGGAGGGTGCGGGCCAGCTGTTCGAGGCTTGTCTCCGTCCCGCTGGCGACGTTGAACACGCCGTCGGTCAGGGGAGCGGTGGCTGCCAGCAGGTTGGCTCGCGCGACGTCGGCCACGTAGACGAAGTCCATCGTCTGCGAAGGGTCGCCGAGTATGACTGGTGCCTCGCCCCGGTCGATGCGCTCCATCCACCGCACCAGGACCTCGGTGTACACGCCGTGGATGTCCATCCGCGGCCCGTACACATTGAAATACCGCAGCGCTATGTAGTCGAGCCCGTGCGAGTGATGGAAGCTGCGCAGGAGGCCCTCGTTGAAGGTCTTGGCTGCGCCGTACAGCGTCCGATTGTTGTACGGGTGGTGGTCTTCTCGCGTCGGAAAGCGATCCGCAGTCCCATACACCGAGGCGGACGACGCGGCCACCACTTTGCGGACGCCCGCGGCTATCGCGGCTTCCAGGACATTGAACGTGCCAGCAGCCAGTACCTCGAAGGCGAGGCGCGGTTCCTCGACACATTGGGTGATGCGGATGGCAGCCTGGTGGTAGACCACGTCAACGCCGCGCATCAGGCGCTGCAGAAGGCTCAGGTCGAGGATGTCGCCCTCGACCAAGGTTACTGGTCCATTTGCCTGTACCCAGACGAGGTTCTCGCGCCGTCCGCGCACGAGATTGTCGAGGACGAGGATCTCGCCGGCTCCGGCGCGGACGAGTTCGTCGGCGATCGTCGAGCCGACCGTGCCGGCTCCACCGGTGATCAGGACGCGTTCCACTGGGTCACTCCGTGTCGGGGCGGATGAAGGCACCACCGGACTGGAGGCTGCGACGCCCCGCCTCGAGCACTTCGAGCACGCGAAGGCCCGAGGCGCCGTCGGTGAGGGGAGGGCGGCCTGCGTAGATCGCGGCGGCGAACTCCTTGATCACGCCTCCGAGCGCCTCCTGCTCCGGCAATGCGGGGGCGACCATATCGCCGAGGCGGTAGGAGACGAGAGCCTCGCGGCGAAGCTGGGAGTCGGCTGCCCCGGTCACGTCCACCCCGCGGTCGTAGAGGCTAAGCCGCTGCGAGGGGGCGAGATCGTCCCAGACCAGGGTCCGGCGGGAGCCGCCGATGATGGTCGTGCGCACCTTCACCGGGCTGAGCCAGTTCACGTGAATGTGAGCGAGAAGGTCGCGATGCAGCCGTAGCGTGAGGTAACCGACGCAGTCTCGTCCGGCTCCGATTGGATCCGAGCCGTGCGCAGCCACAGCCTCGGGACGGCATCCATCCGGCAAGATGAAGTCGATGATAGACAGATCATGCGGGGCGAGATCCCAGAAAACATCGACATCCGATTGGATCAGTCCCAGGTTGATCCGGACGAAGTCGAGGTACTGGATATCGCCCAAGACGCCACCAAAGACCATCTCACGGATGCCACGCACCGCAGGCGTGTAACAGTAGGTGTGGTCGCACATCAGGACGAGCCCCCGCTCGTTCGCGACCTCCACGAGCTTCCGAGCGTCGCTGACGGTCGGCGCGAGCGGCTTCTCGACGAGGACATGCTTGCCAGCTTCGAGACAGGCGAGTGCGAGGTCGCGATGGGTGGCAGCTGGCGTCGCGATGGCTACCGCCTGCACCCCGCGGTCATCCAGGATGTCGTCGAGCGAATCGGTTGTCTGCACGGTGCTGTACGAGCCGACGGCACGCAACGCCCGCTCCAGATCGAGATCGCAGACCCACCTGAGCCGGGCCTGTTCGCAGGCTTGGATGTTGCGGACGAGGTTCGGTCCCCAGTATCCGGCACCGACGACGGCGACACCCAGCTGCTCCGTCTTGCCTCGGTCGATCTTGTCACTCCGCAATGCCGTGCCTCCCTCGAGGATCCGCGAGCCGATCCTTGTCAGCGGTGTTGCAGGTCAACCTCTGGAGCACCGGAGGACCAGAGGCAGGCGTCACGAGTCCCCCGGTGGGGCTGGGGGTGTGGCTGGCGTGGTGGGGTGGTCATGGTCCTGGGGTGAAGGTGACGTCGACCCAGTAGTTGCTGGCGTTGTAGCTGCTGGTGGGGAAGCCGCTGGTGCCGTAGCGGTAGACGCCGTTGCCGCCGGAGGTGTTGGAGGCTGGGGCGTGC
>JALZEO010000248.1 GCA_030862025.1 Actinomycetota bacterium
CCCCCGAGCTCGGCCCGGGGACCTCCTCGGCGTCGTGCAGCTCCCGGGCGCGACGATGGCTGGGCAGGATCCCCTCGGGGCGAAACCGCATCATGAGCACGAGTGCGGCCCCGAACAGCAGCAGGCGAGCGTCGGCGAAGCTTCTTAGCTTCTCGGGAATGACGAACAGTGCGACGGAGCCGAGGAGTGCTCCGCCCACCGTGCCCATTCCCCCGAGCACGACCGCCGCAAGCAACAGGATCGACTCGAGAAACGTGTAGGAATCGGGCGAGACCTGGCTCGTCACGTGGCTGTTCACGGTTCCTGCGGCCCCGGCCATGAACGCCCCGATACCGAAGGCAAGCAGCTTGAGGCGGGTCGTGTCGATGCCCATGGCCGCTGCCGCGGTCTCGTCCTCGCGGATCGCCACCCAGGCTCGGCCGATACGACTGTCATTGAGACGGTGAAAGGCGCCGGCGACGACGGCGAGCAGGAGCAGCTCGACGGCGTAGTAGTTCGCGAAGCTCGGCAGCTCAACGCCCAGAAGTGTGTGCCCCTCGCCGAAGTGGAAGCCGCCGAGCGCCAGGTCGGGGATGCCGGAGATGCCATTCGGACCTCGGGTGAGCCAGTCGAGGTTGAACGCGGCGATGCGAAAGATCTCGCCGAACCCCAGGGTCACGATCGCGAGGTAGTCGCCTCGTAGCCGCAGGGTCGGAGCGCCGATCGCCACCCCGAACATGGCAGCGATCAATGCTCCGAGTACGACGACGAGCAGGAACGGCAGGTGGACGTTCACGGTGGTGAGTGCCGCGTCGGCGAAGAGCGCGCCGACGTAGGCTCCGACCCCGAAGAACGCCACGTAGCCGAGGTCAAGAAGGCCGGCAAGGCCCACGACGACGTTGAGTCCGATGGCTGCGGCGGCGAACACCCCGACCGATGCGAGGACACGGATCCAGTAGGCGTTGCCGCCCTGAGTGAACGGGAAGACGGCGGCCACGAGCGCGGCGAGAGCGATTCCGACTCCCCTATGGCGCTCCGACGCCGCCCGAAGCCAGGCCAGCACGCCAAGGCACCTCAGACAGTTCGAGACGGCGACGACGAACACGAGGTAGGCGCTGAAAAGTCCAGCCTCCTCGATGCGCAGTCCGATGACCACCACGGCCAGCGCAACCAGCGCGCTGACGGCGAGAGCGACGTACTCGATCCAGACCGGCTGGCGGCGGGGCGGAGGAGGCGACGGATCGTCGGGCAGGGACGCCGCGGAGGCAAGCAGGTCCAGCCCGCCTATCAAGGCCAGACCGGCACCCCAGCTGACACCCTCACCGACCCCGAGGCTAACGACGGCCGCACCCGCAGCGATAGTGGCACTCCCGGCGGCGGCTGCAAGCCCAGCGCGCCGACGACCGGACGCATCGGTCAAGACGATGAGCGCGACGAGCGCGAGCAGCAGGACGAAGACACGGGCGCCACCGGGGCTGGCGGCCTCCGCCGTCCTCCCGAGTGTGCCATCTGTGCCTGACCAGGGCGCGAGACTACCCACGACGGCTGCGGCCACCCCCAACCAGACGGCAATTCCCCGTCGTGGACCAACAGCGACCCGCAGCCAAGCCTCCAGCTTGTTCACGCTCTTGCCCTCACCCGCTCGCCGAGCAAGCCGGTGGGACGGAACACGAGCACGGCGATGAGGACGACGAACGCCCAAACGTCTTTCCAGGATGACCCGTTCGGGACGTACTGGATAGCGAGCGCCTCAACGATCCCCAGCAGGAAGCCCCCATAAACCGCGCCGGCGATGTTTCCTATCCCCCCGAGCACCGCGGCCGTGAACGCCTTCAGGCCGCCGATGAAGCCGATTCGAAAGTCGATCTGGGTGAAGCGCATCCCGTGGAGTACGCCCGCGACGGCCGCGAGGACCGCTCCGAGCACGAATGACACGAGCACGATCCGGTCCGTGTCGATGCCCATGAGCCGAGCGGTGTCGGGATCCTGGGCCGTTGCCCGCATGGCCTTACCGGTACGGCTGCGCCGTACGAACGCGTGCAACGCGACCATGAGGACCAGGGCCACGACGACGACGAAGACCGAGACCCTGGCGACGACGACACCCCCGACCTCGAGGTTGGGCCCGGTGATGAGCGGGGGGAAGGGCTGGGCCCGCCGACCCCCCGGGTAGAACAGGCGGATGACTTCCTGGAGGAAGATCGAGATACCGATGGCAGTGATGAGCGGTGCGAGGC
>JALZEO010000066.1 GCA_030862025.1 Actinomycetota bacterium
GCGTTCCCCTGGCTCTCCGAGGACGAGCTGGCGCAGGTAACCCCGCGGCTGCGGAACATCCGGTTCCCGGCAGGCAAGAGACTGGTGACAGAGGGACAACCATCCACCCAGAGCTACGTCCTCGTCCGCGGCGAGGTTGATCTCGTACGCGCAACTCTGGACGGGGGCGAAGCGCGGGTGGCCAGGGTGGGTCCGGGGCAGCTTCTCGGCGACCCCGACCCTTCCCCCGACCTGCCCAGCGCGGTGTCCGTGGTCACGGCGACAGCTGTCGACGTCCTCGCGCTCGACAACGACACGCTCCGCGCCCTCGCGCGTCCGCCAGTCGTCACCAGCAACGGACTTCCGCAAGCTCTGCAGGTCCTGCGCGAGCGGCTGGCTGAGGAGGCCAGGGCAAGAACGGTCGACAGCTCGGCGCATCGAGATCAGGTGCGGACCTAGGGACCATACGCTCGGCCCAGACGTCGGGACGGTTTAACGTGCCCTCCGCACCCCAGCAGGTACTGTCCTTCGAGGCCCCCGGCCCCGGCTCCTGGACGCTGGACACCGCCCACTTTCCCCAGCCGGCCACCCGATTCGTGATCGAGCTGTTTCCTGAGGCCGCCAAGCGCGGCTTCAAGGAGGCCACGGCCCGTTACGGGCTTTTGCTGGACTACATCGAGTGGGCATTTGTTCACGGCTGGGCCTACCTCTGCCCGCGACCGATCTGGTCCTCGGAGGACGAGCAACAGCGTCTGACCAGAGACTCCTGGGACAAGCTGGTGCGTGCGAGCCCGGTCGTGGGCGGGCGCTTGGCAAGCAGCTCCAAGGTGTTCGAGGACAGGCGCTGGCGGGAGGACGTGGCGCTCTGGGATGAGCAGGTCAAACCGGATATGCGTCGGCGTCACCTGTCATTGCAGTCGGTCAACCCACGTGGCCTCGAAGCGGTAGAGCTTCTCTCCCACCTCGAACGATGCCGGGAGAACCTGCGCCGGGCCATCGACCACCACCACCGCCTCAATGTAGCCCCGGTGATTCCGGTGGGGGACTTCCTCCTCCATGCCCAGGAGTGGACGGGCCGCCCGACGACGGAACTGGTCCGCCTGGTAAGGGCAGCAGGCCCGGTCAAGGGTGTAGCTGCTGGCGAGTTGGAGCGGCTGGTGGAGGCGGTGCGGGACGATCCTGCAGCGGCGGGGCTCCTCTCGGCTGACGAGGCGCCTGGCGCTGTCCTCGCCTCCCTCCTGTCGTGGCCGGGTCAGGTGGGTCGGGCGACCGCCGACTACCTGGGCCTGGTGGGACACTGGAACGCTGGCGGTGGTTCAGATGTGAGCGAGCCCACGCTGCTGGAGCTGCCGCACGTCCTGGTCGCGACCATTCGCAGCGTGATGGAGAGCCGAAGTGCCGGTCTCGGGCGGGATACGGCGGCAGAGCACCGGGCCGACGTGCGGGGGGCCGTTCCACAGCGATGGCGGGAGGCCTTCGACGGGTTGCTCGTGGAAGCCCGCACCAGCCACCGGGTTCGGGACGAGCGAGCGGCCTACTGCGATGTGTGGGCGTACGGACTGGCCCGGCGTGCGATCCTTGCAGCAGGCGTGCGTTTGGCTGAGGCGGGGGCTATCGAGCATCCGGAGCATCTCGTCGAGGCCAACTATCTGGAGATGCGGGGCCTGCTCGACACCTCCTCCGACCTCTCAGGCGAAGAGCTGGCGGCCCGGGCCCGCTACCGGCAGGAGGCCAGGGAGGACCAGGTGCCGATCGTCCTGGGTGATCCGCCGCGTTCTCCGGTGCCGGCCGAGTGGCTCCCTCCTGGCAATGCACGGACCGAACGCGCCTTCCGGGCTTACGTGCAGGCCATGTCGGCGGAGGGGGAGGCCCCGGTGGAAGCCGCCGTCGGCGGCTTGGCGGCGAGCCCTGGGATCCACGAGGGTCGAGCCCGGGTCATCCGAAGCCCATCGGAGCTTGCTCGTATCAACAAGGGCGATGTCCTGATCGCCGGCTCCACCGCCCCCGCGTTCACCGTCGTCCTGCCTCTGGTAGGTGCCATCGTCACTGACCGCGGTGGGCTGCTGTCGCATGCCGCCATCGTGGCTCGGGAGTACGGCATCCCGGCTGTGGTGGGTACCGGCGATGCGACGAGGAAGATCCCCGACGGAGCCTTGGTGCGCGTCGACGGGGCGGCGGGCGAGGTCAGGGTGCTGGACTGAGTCGTACTGCGCCCGCCTCAGGTCCTCGTGTGCGGCGCCCTCACGTCATGACCGTGGACTCATAGCCAACGGACTCCAAGGCATCCTGGATGGCTTCAACGCTCAGGATGGCTGGGTCGTACTCCACCTTGATGAGGCGTGCTTTCGCGTCGCCCCGGACCTTGCCAATCCCACCTAGTTGGCTCACGGCCATCCTGGTAGTTGCTATTCACCCCTCGCAGGTGATACCGGGGACTTTCAAGACCACGGTCTGCGCCGGCCCGTTACCGTCTGCCATGGACGTGTCCTAGGTGCTTCAAAAGGGATCAGCCCCTCTCCTGCAGTCCTTGCCCCTCACTCGACGATGATGGGGGCGCGTT
>JALZEO010000071.1 GCA_030862025.1 Actinomycetota bacterium
CGATGACCGGTCCGGCGGGCCTCGAGGATCTGATAGCCACCATCGAGGCGGCAGCGGATGAGCAGGCGGTCCTCTGAGGGAAAATACAGCAGGGCATCGTCGGTCAGAGCACGATCGGGAACGGAGACGTGCTCGGCGGTCGGGCGGCCCGCAAGCTTCCGTACCTCCAACGCGAGGGCTCCGCCGCGGTCCACCAGGCGCACGACGTGCGCTCCGGTGGGTGAGAACGCGAAGCGCCGGGAAAGTGGGACGTCGACCAGCGCTTCGACGAAGCTCATGACGCCACCGCCTGCAACGGCCGGTGCAGCAACTCGTCAACCATGAGCGTTCGCGCTCCGCCATCGACGAGCCGTGCGAAGAACGCGCCGATGCCGGACAGGCCTGTCCCGAACGAGGCTGTCACCTTCTCGCCGGACTCGTCAGGGAAGACGAGCAGGCCGCCGTCACGGAAGCGCCGCAGGTAGATGAGACCGGCGAGGTCGAGCGCGAGTTCTCGGTACCGGTGGTCTCCAGTTACGGCGTACAGGTCGAGGAGGTAGTCGCCGTCGCCGGCCAAGCCGTGGCACTGCACGAGCCCACCCCGCCAGGGTCTCGCGACGACGGCCCGAGCCGCAGCCTCGGCGACGTGCAGATAGCGTTCGTGCCTCGTGGCCGTATAGGCACGGACGAGAGTGGTTCCCACTCCTGAGGAGCCGTTGCACCAGTGGGGAGACTCGGCTGGGCCCCGGCCCGGACCCACCTCCCAGTAGGCCGCACCCTCGTCGTCGATGCGGACTGCCTTCATGAGCGTCTCGACCGCCTCGAGGGCAAGCTCGCGGCAGTTGGGATCGGTGAGCACTCCTGCCGCGCACAGCAGGAAGTACGCGATTCCGGCGGTCCCATGCGCGAAGCCGTAGGAGGCGAGTCCAGCGAAGACCGACTCGACGTCCTCTCGAACTCGCCAGACCACGCCTTCGGGGCCCGGTCGCGCGCTGGCGCACAACGCCGCGACGGCCCGTTCGGCACGGTCGAGACACCGTGAATCACCCGTGACCTGCCAATGGCGCAGCTGTGCCAGTCCGATTCCGGCGGTTCCATGGGTGATATCCGGATTGAACGTCTGGATCGGCAGGGCGAGCGCCAGCTCACCCGCCCGCTCGCGCAGGGCAGGGTTTCCGAGCCATGCGGCCGCTTCGTCGAGAAACCACACCGCCCCGGCCCGACCGAAGTAGAGGCCGGGCGGGCGCTGCGGACGCTCCGAAAGTTGGCGGTCCACCCATTGTGCAGCTCGGCATACGAGCTCCCGCAGTGCCGGGTCGTCGCGGCGACGTCCCGCCTGGCACAGGAACATCCCGACCCCGCTCGCCCCCGTCTGGATGTTGCAGGGGTCGAGGCGCATGCCACCGCGGGTCGTGGGCCACAGCCACTCCCGGTTCTCCCGCATGTTCTTGGTCAGCCAGCGGGTGATGTCGTCGACGACGCTCGCCAGCTGATCAGGGCGGGGAGAGGTGGGAGCGGGTGGCGTGGCGCGATGCACCGGCTCGTCGAGCCTGTCGAGCACCTGCCGGGGCGACCAGCGCAGCCGGGGGTCATGGGCGCTACAGCCGAGCACCATGTCGGAGACTGGTGCCTCGATGACTCCCTCGCGCTCCAGCCTGCCGAGCCACTCCTGGATGCATCCCAGTGGACGACCATTCCAGTCAGGCGAGAAGCACGGGTCCATGCCGGTGGCCGCGTAGGCGATGGTGGCGCCGAGACTGTGATAGTCGTCGGCGAGACCCGAGGGTTCGCCGCTGAGCTGCTGCGGTGACGCATAGACGAGGGTTCCCTCCCTCCAGCGGGGGGGTGGCCCATCGGTCAGGAGGTGGGCGAACTCGAGGTCGACGACGCGCAGCTCACCCCCGTGGAGCACCAGAAGGTTGTTCGGCGTGAAGTCGCGCAGCAACACCCCGGCCTCGTGGAAGGCCTGCATCGTCTCGGCGAGTGAGCGGATCAGGGCCTGGAGTTCGCCGCCGTGGAGCGGGCGCGCCTGTGGAGCACCAGCGAGGCGCAGTTGTCGACGGAGTGTGTCGCCATCGAAGTGCTCGAGCACGAGGAAGAGGTGCCCTTGCTGCTCGAAGACGTCCAGCAGTTGCGGCGAGAGGCCGAGGTGACCGACGGCGGCGAGCACGCGAGCCTCCTGGCGCAACAACCTCGTCACGTAGCCGCCACGTCCGCCACCCAGCTCGACGTGGGGTCGGGCTTCCTTCATGACCACGAGTTGGCCGCTGTCCCGGTCCTCCGCGACGTAGACCCCTCCCTTGTTCGCGAGCTTGAGGGCGTGGCGAACCATGTAGCGACCATTGAGGAGTACCGGTCCGGTCCCGGGCGTGACCCCGCGCCGCCCTCGGCGGCGAGCTTTCGCCTCACTTGCGCTGAACGGGTCTCGTGTCCAGGCCGGAGGGGTGAACCAGGCACGACGTTCGTCGGGAATCAACCTGCCGTCGGGGTCGCGCAAGACTTCGACGAGTACCCCATCGTCGTCGAAGACCCGGTCCTGGACGAAGGCGCCATACCGGTAGTGAACGACACTGCCACGGCGCAGTGGGCGGTCGGAGAGGATGGCCGGGCCATTGAGGGTCGCCGTTGCCCTGTCGCATGCCTGCCCGATCTGTACCGCCTGGTCATCATCGAGCGGGTAGATCGTGATGAACTTCCCCGCGACCTCGCGAGGCGCGTTCGAGCTGTTGATGCGCGCTACGGCCTGACGGGCCGCAACGAACTTGAACGCGACGCGCTCACGCACGAGTACGGGCACGACCGCCTCGAGCGCGGCTCGCGCGGTATGGCTCGTGGCGGAGACGTGCAGCTTCCAACCCTGGGACGGCAGCTCGATCGCGGTCGGTAGGACGAGCACCCATGGTCCGGTACGCCGCCAGGTCCACGAAGCGACGGGGTCGGCGAGCAACGCCCGTACAGGGGGGAGCAGGTCGTGTTCGGCGTCGTCCTCCGACGCCTCCCAAAGCTCCCAGGAGCTGTCCCAGCCCGCTGCCACCGTCATCTCCGGCCTTCGTCCGAAATTGGCAAAGTCAGGTGCATAGTCAGTACGTCGAGTGGTGAACACGCCGGCTGAGCCGCGACCGCACTGAGGTCTGTCCCCTTACCTGCCCCGCGTTCTGCCCTAACGTGGACAACCACTTGAGTTAACAACTTCAACTTTAGCCTCGTACGGCGACGATCATCACAAAGAGAAACAAACGAGCATACTGTCCACACGGACGGGGCGTTTCGGACGAAGAGGGCAGTAAGGGGCCCGGCTATTGCAACCGCCGTGTACTTACATTTGTGGAATAATACCGCCGTTATTACACGAGTGTTATTCGTGTCGGCGGCGCTAGTGACGGGGGGAATCGGCCAGTCCGGCGGCTAGGCGCAGCGCAGGATCCAGGCTCACCCGTTGGATTCTGAGTCTGACTCCGTCAGCCCACGGCGGAGAACGCGGCGTCTGCGCTCGTGCCGCACTCGCCACCCGATACGGTTAGGCAGGGAGCGGATGGCGAACGACGCGACCCGGGCCCACGCTCGCAGCCGAACCGTCAGCGTGGGAGAGCCGCTCACGACCGGATATCCGAGCCTCGCCAACTGTCGCCGGGCAACGGCCTCGAACTCGGCGACCTCGCGAGGAAGCATCTGCCGGCGCCAGTCGCGCAAGCCCTTCGTCGGGGGTAGGGCGAGTCGGGGGTGTGCTTGCCGCTGCGAGGGCGGAACTCCCTCGAGTCCGGTGTGGTCATGGCCGAGCATGGCCGGGTCGAATTCGACGCCGATGAACTGGCACAAGCGCCGGAGCTGCTCCTCGGGATCGTCGAGAAGGTCCTCGTATCGCAGTGAGCAATAGCGATCGACTTCCAGGTCTGCTACCGCCCGTCGAACTATTCGGATCCTTCGCGACCAGAAAAACGCCGGTGATGGCGAGTGGCGGTGCAGCGGGGTCTTTCCTGTGCGGTGCGTGGACGTCCTGTGGCGATCGAGCATCGAAAGAGCGACGTCCCTGCCGTCCCGGATGAGGTGGACGAAACGAGCTTGGGGAAAGAGCCCAGCCAGGAGGGGAACAAAATGGGCGTACTCGGGGGTCTTGTCACCCCAATGCGTCTTGCCTCGATGCCTGGCATATGCCCGGAAGACGGCTTCGAGGTGTTCGCTGAACGTCTGGGCCGCCGTCGCCACGAGTTGGCCACGGACGGCATCCAGGGGCAGGTCCCAGTGGCGGTACCTCTCGTCCGAGCCAAGATCGAGCAGGAAGCGTTCGGTGCGGTCGATCCGGTCCTTGGATCCGTAGCGTCGACGGCGTCTCCACAACCGCGGGATGAAGTGAGATTCGGGTGGTATGGCGAGTTGCGCGTGCCGGTTGAGCATGGATCGCAACAGGGTGGTGCCCGAGCGGTCCACGCCGATGATAAAGAAGGGCGGGAGGCGGTCGGGATCCTTTGCAGGACGGTCGGGCCTCCGCCGCTCGGCGTGCACGGAAAAGCCTCCTACTGGGCCCGCCAAACCTCGGTGCAGAGAGCCCAGACTCTGAACGCGTCCCCACGCCGGCAAGGGGTAAACGTCCCTGGCGCCCCAAACCCGTCGCCCCCATGCTTGCTCACAAGGGGTGCGACCTGTCAGCGTCATGACCGGATGCACGTCGAATGGGACGTGGACGGGCGGGGATGCCGACCACGAGCTCGCCCCCACCGATGGGACGAGTGACGACCGCCCCCGCCCCCACGATCGTGCGAGGCCCGATACTCAAACCTTGGAGGACACACGCGTTACTGCCGACGGTGACCCCCTCGCCAAGCTCGACGGTGCCTGCGACGTTCGCGCCGGGCAGGATCGTCACGAAGTCGCCGAGCACGGCGTCATGGCCAACCGTGGCGTTGTAGTTGACCTGAACGTGACTGCCCCCCCGGATACTGGACGACAGGTGAGCGTTGGCGAGCACGACCGACCCGGGCCCCAGGACCGTCTCGGGACCGACGACCGCCCGGGGATGGACGACCGTGCGGGGGACGAGGCCGCGCCCGCGCAGCAGGCCGGCCAGGCGCTGACGAGCCGCTGGGTCCCCGATTCCGACCACGAATTCCGCGTCTTCCGGGGCGTCCTCGGGGTGGAGCACCGGCAGTCCCCGGCAGCGCGTTCCCGCTCGCCTCTCGTCGAGGAAGGCGGCGGCGGTCTCACCGCAGGCGAGGAGCGCGTCGAGCGTCTCGCGACCGAAGCCGCCCGCACCGGCAATGTAGAGCGCCATAGCGGGCAGGGTGAGGGCTTCGGTTCCGCGGCGTCAACCACGGCCTCGGTTCCTAACTCACAGGCCGTGCCGATCGCAGCCGATCTGGCTCCCGCCGTCGGAGCACCCGGCCGTGAGCCAGCTTGGCAGCAGGAGCCGAGGGATGCCTCGAAGCGGAGAGCCGCGGATAGGGAGTTCGATCTCGTCGGCGTCGGGCTTGTCGCCGCGTTCGCTGCCTGGACGGTATTCGTCGGTCTCTTCACCGGTGGCGATCCCATTCCCGTGCTCGCACTGGTCGGGGCCGCGCTCGTCACGTTCCGGGTGGTCCGATCTTTTTCCGTCCGCAAGCCCTGGCTGGCTCCCGCCGCGGTCATCATGGCCGGGGCGCTTCTACCCTTGGTCCCCGTCGGAGGGACCCTCGCGACCGGCCAGCGCTTCGGTCCCCTGGGATATGCGAACGCCTCGGCCTTGTTCTACGTCGTCGTTGCTGCTGCGGGTGGCATGCTTGCGGTGAAGGCGGAGGGGCCGCTGATGCGCCTGGTCGGGGTTCTCGCCGTGCCGGCTGCAGCAGGGATTGTTGCGGTCAGCGGCTCCGAGGCTGCCGTCGGGCTGCTGCTCCTCCTGCCCGTCGCGGCGTTCGCCCGTCGCCCACCTGCCGTCCGCCGCTTCGTTCTGGGCGGGGCCATCCTCGTCCTCGGTGCCGTCGTGACCACGGTCCTGCTCGGGATGCTCCATGCGGACCCCGGGAGGCAGACGCTCGAGGACCTGGCGGGTTCGGCTCTCACGGAGCGGCGTCTCGACCTCTGGCGTGATGCCCTCGAGATCGCGTCACACGCACCTGCCACGGGTGTCGGCCCCGGTGAGTTCCGCTCCCACAGCCCCACCTCTCTGCGGGACCAGGACGCCATCGCCGCGCACGACGAGTACCTTCAAGTCACGGCCGAACTCGGACTGCCCGGGCTGCTCCTCGCACTCGCGCTGACGCTGTGGGCGTTCGGGCGAGTGCATCGGGCCGGCCTCGACCCGGCTGCATCCTTCGCCGGTGCCGCCCTTACCGCGGTTGGAATCCACGCCAGCGTCGACTACGTGCTCCACGCCCCCGCCATTCTGGTCGCGGTGGTGACGCTTCTCGGGGCCGTCTCTGCGTCATCCCTTCCGGCTGGCCCCATGCCCAACCTGACCGGCCGCCGTCTGCGGCCATGACGTGCTGCGTGACAGGGGCGTCCACCACGAGTGACTCGCCCGTGGGCCGCGCCCGAGGGACCTGAGCGGGCCGTCCCGCTACGAGGGCTGCTTGGACTCCGGCACCGGGAAACCGGGGTTGACGCCGCCCTCCCCGTCGATGCCTCCGCGTTTCAGCAGGGCGACCACGGTGAGGACGACGATCTTCAGGTCGAGCCGCAGTGAGCGGTGATCGAGGTACCACAGGTCGAGCTCGATCCGCTCCGGCCACGAGATCGCATTGCGCCCCATCACCTGCGCATAGCCGGTCAGGCCCGGACGGACCTCCAGCCGACGCCGCTGCCGGGGGCTGTAGTGGATCACCTGTTCGGGCAGGGTCGGACGCGGGCCGACGAGGCTCATGTCGCCGACGAGGACGTTCCAGAGCTGGGGCAGCTCGTCGAGCGACGATGCACGGAGGAGGCGTCCCAGCTGAGACGTGCGATCGCGGTCGGGCTCGCCGGAATGGCGCGGGTCACGCATGGTCCGGAACTTCAGGATGGTGAATTCCCGCCCGCTTAGGCCGCTGCGGCGCTGCCGGAACAGGATCGGCCGGCCCTCCGCAATGAGTATGCCCACGCCAACCCCGGCGAGGATCGGGGAGAGCACAACGAGCGTGACCGCCGCCACGACCACGTCTACGAGCCGTCTCACCAGGTCATCTCCCAAGACAGCTCCTCTCGCGTCGCTCCTGCGTCGCGCCGCTCACCAGGTCATCCCCTTGCTTCGGGCGACGTCCCGGTACGTTTGCAGTGACAGTGCCGCGACACGACCTTGGTCGAACTCCCGCAACGCCCGCTCCCGAGCGTTCGTTCCGAGTCGCTGGCGCAGGCCCGGGTTGGCGAGCAGGCATGCGACTGCGTCAACGAGGGCCTGGGCGTCGCGAGCGGGCACGAGCAGGAGCTCCTGGCCGTCGACGCCGACCTCTCGGCAGCCCCTGATGTCCGTGAGCACCATGGCGCACCCGGTCGCCGCCGCCTCCATGGCCGAGCGCGAGAAGCCCTCTCGATACGAGGGTAGGACGAAGACGTCCAGGGCCGCATAGACGCGTTCCATGTGGTCGCGCATGCCGAGAAACTCCACCCCTTTGACCGCGTCGACCACACGGTCGGGCTTGTCCGGGTCCTGTGGGCCCACCCACACGAATCGAGCCCGATCAGCCAGCGCCTGAGCGGCTGCCGCGAACTCCCGCACACCCTTCTCGGCGACCCGGCGACCCACCCCGCCGACCAGCAACTCGTCGTCACCCACGCCGAGCTGAGCCCGCAGGCTGGCACGGGCTTCCGGGTCGGGCCGAAAGCGGGCGAGGTCGACGCCGTTGCCGACGGTCAGCGCCCGGCGCCTTCCCAAGACCCAGCGCAGTCGTCGGAGGTCCTCGTTGTTCTGATACAGCTCGGCATCAGAGCACCAGGCGGACACCGCTTCGACGGCCGCGACCAGGGCACGCTTCGGCGCTGGGTCATCGGAGGAGGCCCACAAGCCATGACAGGTGTTCACGATCACGGGGATGCCCGCGGCGCGACCGAGCACCCGGCCGAGCACCCCGGTCTTGGGGTTGTGCGTATGCAAGACGTCGAGATCGAGCTCGCGGAGCACGCCCCACAGCTCACGGCCTGCGGCGGCATCCTGGCGGGGATCCCAGGCGCGGGTCAGGGAGGGGACCGACACGTGCGTGACTCCGAGCGCGGTGATCTTGTCGACCCAAGGCCCGGGGGCCGAGATGCCGTATACCTCGAAACCCGCTCTGACATCGACCTCCAGCTCCGTGCCGAGCAGCAGGGCGAGGCTCATATCGACGGTCGTGAGGTGAGCGATTCGAAGGGGCCGTGCGCGCGACCGCGGCAGGAGCTCCTCGAAGGCGATCGAGTCGGCGGTGGGAGTGCGCGGGCTAGGCACGCGCACCCAGCCCCTTGGCCGTCGCCACGGCAGCAGAGTAGGAATGCTCAGCGAGCAGGCCGCCGCGGAGTTTCGCCGCGAAGAACTCGATGGGGTCGGTACGACGAACAGGCACCCGTTTCAGCCTCATGAGGTCGCCGCCCGGTTGGTTGCGCCCGATCTTGCCCGTGACAGCGGAACGGAACCGAGCTCGCAGCTCCCCTTCCATGCTCGGCACCGGAATCCCCCATGGAAAGGCGAAATGACGGGGAACCACGCCGAGCCGCTCCGCCAGTGCTGTGCTGCAATCGTCCAGCTCTGAGGCGGTGAGACGCTCAGGCCGAGCATGCGTATGGGTGTGGTTGCCGAGCGTGCACAGGGGTGACGAGGCCAGCTCGCCGAGCTGCTCCCAGTTCAGGGCGTGGCCGGTGGCCTGTGCGCTGGAGCCTTCCCAACCCAGCTCTCCTCCTATGTACGCGGTGGGGATGTAGAGGGTGAACGGCAGTTTCCGAGCCCGGAGCAGCGGAAACGCGTGCTCGTGCACGTCGGCGAAGCCGTCGTCAAAGGTCAGGACGAATCGTGGCGCATCGTCGCCCACCTCGAGCGCGTCCAGCGCAGCATCGAGGCCCACAACGTCGTGCCCGCCGAGCAGCTCGAGCTGGCGCTCGAACTCGGACAGGGGGACGTCAAGCTCGTCGCGGCTTTCGCCGCCGATGCGGTGGTAGATGAGGATCGTAAGTCCCCGGGCGGGCGCACGCCGGTCGAGCACCGCGAGGCCCCGCTTCAGCGCGGTTCGGGACAACATGGCGAGACATGACCCTTGGAGTGCGAGAGAGCGCCGCAGCACCCTGCGACACGCCTGCCCTGGCACGGTTGCAGAATGAGCGAGGACCCACCAGGGACGGCTGTCCCGGGCTCGGTGTCGCATGTCACCTGCCTGGGCCAGACCAGTTCGCACCGGAAGCGTCTGCCACCGGCGCGCCACTCAGCGCCTGTTGCAGATGAGCTTCGTCGGAGTCGCCCCACGCGGACGCGTGCTGCGCGTGGAGTCG
>JALZEO010000075.1 GCA_030862025.1 Actinomycetota bacterium
CCCCCGCCATGCCGCGCCATTCTCAGTGCTCCAACTGGCCGGCGAAGTGCTCTCGCTTGACTTTCTCGTGCAGCTTCATGATGCCGTCAATGAGCATCTCGGGGCGGGGAGGGCAGCCTGGGACGTACATGTCGACGGGCACGATGTGATCGACACCCTGCACGAGGGCGTAGTTGTTGAACATACCTCCCGAAGTTGCGCAGACCCCCATGGAGAGAACCCACTTCGGCTCGGCCATCTGGTCGTAGATGCGTCGCAGGACCGGCGCCATCTTTTGACTCACCCGGCCCGCCACGATCATGAGGTCGGCCTGGCGCGGAGAGCCGCGGAAGATCTCCATGCCGAATCGAGCCATGTCGTAATGGGCTCCTCCGAGCGCCATCATCTCGATCGCGCAGCAGGCCAGCCCGAAGGTCGCCGGCCACATCGACTTGGCCCGCCCCCAGTTCACGAACTTCTCGAGGTTCGTGAGCAGAATGCCGGACGGGACCTTCGCCTCTAGCCCCATTCCAGGCCCCCTCGGCGGAAAAGGTAGATGTAGGCCACGAACAGGAACCCCATGAACACGCCCATTTCGGCCAGACCGAACCATCCAAACTGGTTGAACACGACCGCCCACGGGAACAGGAACACGACCTCGACGTCGAAAATGAGGAACAGCATCGCAACCAGATAGAACCTCACGGAGAAATGGTGTCCGTGCACCTCGGCAAGGGGCTCGTTGCCGCATTCGTAGGCTGCGAGCTTCGTGGGGTTCGGCGCGTGCGGTCCCAGGAGACTGGCGGCGATGAGAGAACCGGCGGCGAACGCGGTGGCGAGCACGAACAGGATGAGGACCGGGAGGTACTCAGCAAACACGTCCGCGTCGCCTCCCTGCCTGCTGACGGGCACCTGGCCACGGGACCGGGCCGAGGGGACCTTGCTCGAACGGAGCGTAGGGGCGCGGTTCCGGACCCCGCAAACGGGTGGCGCCGCCGTCCGTCGGGGTCCACCTTGGTTCCCGCCTGCCTCCGTCGCATCAGCGCGGGCGCATCACTGGCCAGGCCCCGCACACCTCAGCGTGGTCCCGCCCTCCTGCATCCACCTGTCCGGCCTGCCGCCTCGGCGCCTGACAGGTCGCCGCCTCAGTCCACCCCTAGGCGGCCGGGGCGAGCCGGCTCAGGCTGTTGATGACCAGGTCCATGGCGTCTCCGCGCCGCTGATCGGTGAGGTTGGCGAGCAACTTCAAGACGAAGACCATGAGGGTCCGATGAGGCATGCCGTAGGTGGTGCAGATGCGCATGAACTCCGGGTTCCCGATGAGGCGAACGAACCAGCGACCGAGCGTGTAGTAACCCCCCCACCGGCGTCTGAGCTCCGAGGGGTAGTGGTCGAGGACCGCCGTGGAGCGGAGGGTGAGAGCCCTGTCCACGACCTCCGCAGCTAGCTGGCCAGCTTCCATGGCATACGCGATGCCTTCCCCGTTGAAGGGGTTCACCATGCCGCCGGCATCACCCACGAGCAACACGCCGCGGTGATGATGCGGTGTTCGGGAGAAGCCCATCGGCAGGGCTCCGGAGCGCACGCTGCCGGTGCGCGTCTCGCGGCTGAACTGCCACTCCGGCGGCATGGCCCCCGCCCAGCGGTCCATGAGCTGCCGGTAGTTGATCCCTTGGGCGTGCGAGGTGTTGAGCAGACCGCAGCCGAGGTTGACGGTGCCGTCCGCCATGGGGAAGAGCCAGCCGTAGCCCGGCAACAGGTCGTCGCCCTCTTTCAGGTCGAGAAAGGACGACAGCCACGTGTCGTCGTGCATCGGGCTGCGGAAGTAGGTGCGTACGGCGACACCCATGGGCCGATCGGCGTCTCGGTGCAGCCCGAGGCCGACCGCGAAGCGGCTGGATGCACCGTCGCTCGCGATCACGATGGGGGCTCGGATCTCCCCCTCGCGACCCTCGTCGTCCCGCCAGCGCACCCCGACAACCCGCCCCGAGCCGTCACCGGCGGGATCCTCCCGCCACAACGGTCCCACTACCTCGGTCCTTTCCCACAGCACGGCCCCTTTTTTCGCCGCATTGCGCGCGATGGTCGCGTCGAAATCCAGCCGATTGCACGTCAAGCCGTGCTCCGGCCAGTCCTCGAGCGGGGGCCACGGCAACTCGTGGGTGGCATCCCCGCCGTGGATCCGCAGGCCTCGCGTTCGTCGCCAGCCTTCGACCATCCCCTCGGCCTCCTCGCTGAGACCGAGAGCGTGGAGCTGCTTCACCGCACGGGGCGTGAGCCCGTCGCCACACACCTTTTCGCGTGGAAACGCCTCCTTCTCGACGAGCGCGACGGCTCGTCCGGCGCTTGCGAGATGTGCGGCCACGGTCGAGCCTCCCGGCCCGGCCCCGACGATCGCGACGTCGGCGTACTCCACCCGGTCCGGTGCAGCTCTGGTCGCGTTCTGGGACCCCATGCAGTCTCCGCTCGTATCTCCCGCTGCTTCGTCTGCTCGCCTCAGTCGTACCCGGGCCTCCCTCGTGGTCCGGGGTGCGAACTCGTCCTGCTCGCGCGAGTCTGCCACGACCCTGCGGCTGCCCGCATCAGCGCGGGGCCGGAGGCGGTGCCAGCTCCTCCACCAGCCCCGACACTGCGGCAAGCGCCTCCAGGAACTGCTCATCGGTGATCGTCACGACCTCCGGCAGCGGCTCTATCTCGCCCACCTTGCCGTGCTGGGACACCCCGAGGCGCAGCGAGCCCGTCCCGTTCACCTGCTCGCCAGCCGCCCCGCCTGCCTCGGCGAGGTCGATGACGACGTTTGTAACCACTCCGTCGCTGGCCGTGACCGTCCCAGGTGCGAGCTCTGGAAGACCCTCGAGACCCGCTTCGATGTCCTGGACCTGGCTGGTCGGATTGACGCCGGCGACTGCCCGGACGAGGTCGCGGACCCGGAGACCGACCTCGAACGTGCGATTGTCGTCGCTGCCGGAGACGCTGTTCACGACGACGTAGCGCTCGACGAAGCCATCCACGTCCCCCCCGAGCGCCTCCCGCAAGGACTCGCCGCCCTCCGGCCTGCTCGGCTCGGCGTCACCCTCGCTGCCGAGCACGGCGCGCAACTCGGCCGCCTCCACGCGTCCCTCGACGCCG
>JALZEO010000108.1 GCA_030862025.1 Actinomycetota bacterium
AGCCAAGACCGCTCCCGCCCTAGGCTTGAAGCTCCGCCGCGCCTGCCGAGGCCTCGATGCCTAGCACCTCGCTGATTCCGAGGGTCGTGCGACGTGCGAGAAACGCGGCCCGCCCAACCTGTCGTCCCGCCTCACACATCTGAGCGGCGAGCCACCCGGACGCGGCCCCGCCGGCGGCTGCTCCCAGGACGGGAACCACCCCGGCGAGCCGCCGGCCTAACACGTGGCGTACCGCCTGCTCGACCGTCTCCTTCAGCGCGCGACTGCCGGCCTGCTGGATGACCACCCGGGGCAGCTCACCCACCGGTTGATCTTGCGTGGGACGCTCGACCAAGCGTTGGCCGAGAGCCAGGATCTTGGACTGACGCAGCGCCGCCTCGGTCTCGGTGGCCACCGCGATCAGTTCCAAGGCCGCTTCCAGCGCCAAAGGTTGTGACGGCAAGACCCCGTAGATTGCCAGGTGGTGCGCCCCCGCTCGCATCGTGATCACGACGGCGAGCGCGACGTCCGCGACGAGCGCCACGGCAGAGCGGGCCCAGGTCAAGGATGCGGCTCCGACCAGCGCACCCTGCGCGCCCAGCATTCCCACGTAGCGGTTACGCATTGCAGCCGCATGCTCGTCGGCCCGCCTCAATTCCGACGCTCGACCTACCGCGTCGGTTGGCTCGACCAACGTATCCATACTGGCCTCGAAGTCGCGCAGGACGGCTACCTCGAGGGCGGACATGGCACGATCCGTGGCCGCTTGCACCAGATTTCGTCCCGGTCCGGTGTCCAGTACCACGCTGAGCACCTGCCGGCTACGCGCAGACACGCCCTGCAGGGCGCGCTCCATCCAGCCGGGGTCACGGCGCACCCAACGCTGTACTTCCTCGACCACCGAGCGCTCATAGGGCTCGAGGAGCTGCTCCAACTGCACTCCGACTCCTTGCGACGCACCATCATCCCGACCTCCACTGTGCGACAGCAGGCTGTCGGCAACCACCGCTCCCTGGACGGCGGATAGCCTTAGCTCGCCGTCGACAGGCGACGGGCTCCAGGAGGCGGGCATGGGCGAGGTCCACTGGCGCGAGCTCTACCGCGAGGTCGTGGATACCGGGTTGTGTACCGGGTGCGCCGCCTGCGTCATGGCCTGCCCCCAGGACGTCCTCGGCTACACCGCCGAGTACCTGCCGGTGCAGATCGGCGAAGGCATGGGAGCCGACCAGTGCGTCACCGGTGACCGTGGCTGCGACATCTGCACCCGGGCCTGTCCCCGCTTCCGCGCCTGGGAGGCCGAATTTGACCAGGAGCTGTTCGGCCGGAGCCGCCTGCCTGACGAGGTGTATGGCATCGCACGCTCCGTGCTCCTGGCCCGGGCTGCCGACCCGCGTGTACTCGAGGCCGGCCAGGATGGCGGGCTCGTGTCGGTGCTCCTCATCTGGGGTTTGGAGACGGGCCGCATAGACGGGGCGCTGACCTCCAAGATCGTCGCACAGCGGGGCCCGTTCGACGCGGAGCCCGTTCTGGCCACCACGGCCGCCGACGTCCTGGCCACAGCGGGATCGCGCTACACGTACTCGGCGAATCCCTTGGCGATGAAGGAGGCTGACGAGCAGCGCCTGAAGAGCATCGCGCTCGTGGGCATGTCCTGCCAGGCATCGATCAACGGATCCGTGTCCGCCCGAGGCGTGAACAAGTACAGGCGCAAGATCGCCCTTACCGTCGGCCTGCTCTGCTCGAAGACCTTCACGTACGAGGGCCAGCGACAGGTGCTTGCTGCCCACGGCATCGACATCGCCGAGGTCGCGAAGGTGAACGTTAAGGGTAGGTTCATGGTGTGGACCCGCGACGGTGGCTACCACGAGATCCCGCTCAAGGAACTCCATCCCTACACCCGTCCGGGCTGCAGACTCTGCCCCGACTTCGCTGCCGAGCACGCGGACATCTCAACCGGGGGGATTGGACGCGACCACGACTGGACGCTGGCGATCGTCCGCACGGCGCGAGGCGAAGAGTGGATGCGGGAGGTCGTCGAGGCCGGACGGGTCGAGGTGAAGCCCGCGGAGACGGACGAACTGGCAATGAGCCTGCTGACCAAGTTGTCGGAGAAGTCGCGTCAGCGCTGGCCGATCGACCTGCTTCCGGAGAGCCATGGGCATCCGGCGCTACTTCCCCAGAGGTAGGACACAGTCGTCGCCGGCCCCCCCGGCGAAACGTCGGGCTGCTTACATCACCTCACGTGTCGCAATCTCCGGATGATCCTTGCCGACATTGCCCACAGGAGCCGCCCCTCCCGGAGAGCCGAGACCAGTTACCTCGAAGAATTCGGCGTTCCAAGCGGTGAATGCCTTCCACTCGTCGGGGACGTCGTCCTCATAGAAGATGGCCTCGACCGGGCAGGCTGGCTCGCATGCCGCGCAGTCGACGCACTCCTGGGGGTGGATGTAGAGCATCCGCTCGCCCTCGTAGATGCAGTCGACCGGGCACTCCTCGATGCAGGCCTTGTCCTTCACGTCGATGCAGGGTTCGGCGATGGTGTAGGTCATCTTCGGAGTTCCTCTGACGTTTGCTGGTACGGAAGCGGAGTCTAGTGTCCGAACTCTGGGGAGATACCTCGGCCGAGGTGCGTCACTCAGCCCGTCCCCGGGACCAGTTCGGGGTCACGTCTCGGGTCGACCGTAGGCTCAGGCGATGACCTCACGGTCGGCTACCTTGGGATGATCCTTGCCGACGTTGCCGACCTGGTAAGCGCCCCCAGGTGAACCCAGTCCGGTGACCTCGAAGAACTCGACGTTGATCGCCTTGTACTCCTCCCACTCCTCGGGGACGTCGTCTTCGTAGGCGATCGCCTCCACGGGACAGACCGGCTCGCAGGCGGCACAGTCGATGCACTCCTCGGGGTGGATGTAGAGCATCCGCTCCCCCTCATAGATGCAGTCGACCGGGCACTCCTCGATACAGGCCTTGTCCTTCACGTCGATGCACGGCTCGGCTATGACGTAGGTCACGGTCTCTCCTCGTCTCGAAGTCTGGGGACACAGCTACCGCACCGCCCACGATCGGGTTCAGGATACGGCACGGCCCGCCGTCGACCGTCGGGAGCGTCGTTGCGGCTTCCGGGGGTAGGGTTCCCTCGTCGTGGCACAGCCTAGCGAGGGTCCTCCCGTGCCCCAGGTCGAGTTCCCAGCTGCAGACGAGCTCCGGCTCGAGGGCAATCTGGCGACGCCCGACGAGCCCAACGGCGGGGCCGCGGTGATATGCCACCCTCATCCGCGGCACGGTGGGTCGATGGATTCGTGGATGATGTCGGTCCTGCAGCGGGCACTCGTCGACGATGGGTGGCTTGCTCTGCGTTTCAACTTCCGGGGTGTCGGCAACTCCGAAGGCTCCTACGAGAAGGGCGAGGGCGAACTGCAGTGCGTGGCCGGAGCTGTCGATTACGTGCTCGAGCAGGCTGGCGGTGATGCCACCTTGCTCGTGGGCGGATGGTCCTTCGGTGCTCACACGTCACTGCGGTACGCGCTCGGCGATCAGCGCGTTGCTGGCTGGTTCGGTGTCGGACTGCCCTACCGCACGCGGGAAATTGAGGTGCCCGAGCTCGATCTTGACGCCCTCGCGCGCTGGACGGTGCCAAAGCTGTTCCTACATGGATCCAGGGACCAGATCGCGAGCCTGGAGGCGATCGAAGAGCTCGTCGACGCGGCTGGCGAGCCGAAACGCCTGCGGATCGTGGATGGCGGCGATCATTTTCTCGCCGCTCACGGGGACGTGCTCGGCGGGGAACTGCGATCGTTTGCACGGCTCGTACTGCAGGGCTCAGGACATGCTCGCCCATGACGTTAGAAGCGCCGTGAAGCGGCAGCGGAAGTGGGCTGTCCAAGTCCTCGGCAAGATGTCGGACCACGACACGATTCGCCAGGACAGGGACGCAGGCGGGAGGGACCTGCCCGAGTGAACATCCGCTATCGCAACCGCTTGAGGCGCGACGACATCGGAAGTCGAGTGGTGGTACGGCGCTGGGTCGAGGATGACGAGCGGGGCCTCTTGCCAAGCGACGTGATCGGAATCCTGGAGCGGTGGGGGAACGACGGCATCCTTGCGGTACGGAATCGTCATGGCGACGTTGTCGAAGTCCACGAGCGTCACATCCTGGCCGCCAAGACCGTCCCCGATCCCAGCCACTGAACGGGTCCCCTGAGGGACTAGGCCTGGCTCGGCAGATCTCGAACCAAGACAAGATGCACGACGGCGGCAGCGCGTAGCCACGCCTCGGTGCGATCCTTGTCAGGTGGGTCGTACTTCTCGTGAAAGGCGAGCAGGGCTTTGGTTCTGCGATCGTCGTCGTTGCGCAGGAACGCCGCACGCGCGAGCCAGGAGCGGCCATTGATCCGGAGCACGCCTTGCTCGACGGCCTGAAGGTTCAGGCACCACGTGGTGAGCCCACCGGATCCGCTGAAGAGATACACACCTCCCTCTGCGGGGACGAACCACAGTTCGGCGGTATGGCGCCTGCCGGTGACGCGTCCAGTCGTGCTGAGGTAGCAGTAGCGCTCGCCGAGAAGCGCTTGGGGAATGTCCACGCTCACCTCACTCAGGCCAGGCCAGCTCGGCGATGACGGGACGATGGTCCGAGGCTCGTGCCGGCCCCACCTGAGCGTCCGTCGGGACGAGTCCTCGTGACATGATCCAGTCCACTCGAACCACCGGTGGGCTGCGCTCGGGCCAGGTGAAACCCGGACCAGATCCCGCTTCGATCTGAGGATCGCGGAACCCGGCCGCGTCGAGCAACCGGTAAGGGTCGTTGCGGCGGGTCGAGTTGAAGTCTCCTCCGACCACAGCTGGCAGGCTGGGGTCCAGCGCAGCGATGATGGCTTCCATCTCCTCGCGCCGGATGTCCGCCTCGAACGCCTGTCGCTCGAGCACCGACTCGCCGCAGCTGGGGCAGGGGGAGGTGAGATGGACCGGCACGACCTGGAGTCGACGACGCCCACGCGAGGGCGTATCGGTGCGAGAGCGGCGATCGACCTCGAGCACGACGACCGCCGTCGGTCGGGAGAAGCGTCCCACCTTCCCTACCGGGCGCACCTCAACGATCGGGTGTCGGCTGAGAACCGCCACCCCGCCGACGCGGCCGGATTCGCCCAGCCACGCGTGGGGGAAGCGGTCGGCCAACTGCGCGCGAAGGAGGGCGGCTGGTTGGGGGAGTACCTCCTCGAGGAGAAGAACGTCGGGCCGCTCGTCCCGAGCCAGCGCTACCACATGCGACACATCGGGCGTGCGGATGAACAGGTTGTAGGCGACGATGCGAACGTCGCCAGGGACGACCGGTGACGAGCCGACGAACAAGCCCCCGTACGACCACACGAAGATGCCGGCAGGCACAGCCAGCCACGCCGCCGTCCGCCACCGGCGTCGCAGTGCCGCGACCGCCGCGAGAGGCAGGCCGGGCAACGCCCACCAGAACGTGGCCGCATTCAGCGTCTGCGTCCACCAGGTGTCCCCGAAGAGCCACCAGGCGAACAGCAGGCTGGTCGCTGCCATCCCGTACCCGACGGCGAGCAGATGCGACCAGCGCCGGTGCCGGACGGACACGCTCGCGACGTGAGGGGCCGGCAGGTCGAGGGAGGTCGACACGGAGTCAGTCGTCGGGCACTTGGCCGAGCCGGTGCACGAGGATGTTGCTCGTCCCTCCATGGCCGCCCGGGAGACCGGACACGATCACGACGGGGTCACCACGTTCGCCGTAACCATCGCTCAGGCAGGCCTCCTCCGCCGCGATGATGAGGTCGCGGATGTGGTCCTTCTGCGGCACGAGATCACCCGTCGTACCCCAGAACAAGGCGAGTCGGCCCAGCGTATCCGTTCGAGGCGTCAGGCCGACGATGGGCACGTCGGGACGGAACTTCGACACGCGCTGGATGGACTGCCCACTGAACGAGAACACGACCAGCGCCTTCGCCCGGACGTCCTCGGCTACCTGCACCGCAGCACGTGCCACGATCCGACCGACGGCGGTGCGCTGCACCGGGTCCTGCCCCCCTTCAGGAGGGGCGAGTCCGAATCGCGGGCTCGCCTCAGCGGCCTCGATGATGCGGGACATCGTGCGTACCGTCTCGACGGGAAACCGCCCGGTGGCGGTTTCGCCCGACAGCATCAGCGCGTCCGTGCCGTCGAACACCGCGTTTGCGACGTCTGAGGCCTCAGCCCGGGTCGGCCGGGGGCTCCGGATCATGGATTCGAGCATCTCGGTCGCGGTGATCACCGGTTTCCCGACCGCGTTCGCGAGTGCGATGATCTCCTTCTGGAGTGCGGGGACACGCTCAGGACCGACTTCGGTGCCGAGGTCGCCGCGGGCAACCATGACCGCGTCGGCTTCCTCCATCGTCTCGCGGAGGTTGTCGAGCACCTCGGGACGTTCGAGTTTCGACACGATCGGCTGTGCGCCACCAGCACCCCGGATTATCTCGCGGGCCTCCACGATATCGTCCGGCTTGCGGACAAATGAAAGCGCGATCCAATCCACGCCCATGTCAATCGCGGCTTCAAGGTCCTGGCGGTCCTTGTCCGTCAGGATCTTCGCTGACACCGCGACCCCGGGAAGGTTCACCCCTTTCCGCGAGGACATCGAACCGCCCGAGACGATGCGGCAGTGGACCTGCTTTTCTTCGACCCCTGAGACGACGAGACGGATCAAGCCGTCGTCCATGAGCACGAGTGCGCCGGCCTCCACGTCATCCGCGAGGCTCCCGTACATCACCGGCAGCACCGGGGTGCCGGTCCCGTCGTCGTAGGAGTCGAGTTCCTCACGGCCGGAGATGAGGATGACGTCGCCACCGTCTGGCAGGTTTACGCCCTCCTCCGGCAGGCTTCCCAGGCGGATCTTCGGCCCTTGCAGATCGCCGAGGCTGCCCACGGGCCGGCCGATCTCCCGCGCCAGCTTCCGCACCTCCTCGAGCCGGGTGGCGTGCCCTTCGTGTGTCCCATGGGCGAAGTTGAGGCGCACGACGTCGATTCCGGCTTCCAGGGCGGCTTTCAACCGTTCTGGGTCATTGAGCGCCGGGCCTAGGGTGGCAACGATCTTCGCGCGTCGCACATTGCCCTCGAATATCCCGGCCCTCGAATATCCCGCAACTCGAGTCATCCTAGGCTCGAACCACCCCCTGGGCCGCCAGGACTTGTGTTCGGAGGGTCAGCAGGCCTCATCCGGGCAGGTTGATCCGACCGGCGGCGAGGTCGGCGGCCAGCTGCTCGAGCCGAGGTGCCAGTGGCGGGTAGCGCGGGTCCTTGCCGGGACGCAGTGCGAAGGCGGCATCGGCGACCCGCAGCTGCAGTTGGGACGGGCCTCCGGCTGTGACGTGACGGACCGCGGCGAGTAGGGCGACGTCGTAGCGTTTCGCAACCGACACGAACACATGCTCGTCCTGTTCGGCGGTGAGCAGACGTGTGACGTCCACCTCCCAGCCCAGGACGGTCCCGTGGGCGCTCACGGCGCTTTGCGCGACTCCGAGAAGGGTGGGTTGGCGGCCGATCGGCAGCAGGGTCCGCACCCCTCCGGGCGCGCCGCGGTACTGGAGGCGGGCCACATCCCGAGCGACCCGCTGGTCCTCTTCGCCCCGCGGGTCGGTCGCCGGGATGATGAGGACCGGTGCACCTGGGCGAACCTGGCGGACCCCGGCTTCGAAACCGATGCGCAACTGCTCGAGCGTCGGCTCGTACACGCCGACGATGATGCCAACCGCGCCGTCGGGTTCGGCGAGGGCGGCTGCGGCACCAGCGAGGAACCCCGCCTCCATCGCGCGCCAAGTGACCGCGAATGCGTTCGGAGGGGACTCTGGCGGAAGTTCGCCGCCGAGGAGGCAGAACTGGGTCGTGGGAAACAGTGCCGCGAGTTCGACGAGGTCGTCACGTCCTTCGGCGCCGACCGTACACACGAGATCATGCCCCTCCTCGGCCAGCAGGATCAGCTCATCCCGGCGGAACCGAGCGTTGGGCGGTTCGAGGGTACGGACCGAGGACACTTCGGGGTCAGGTAGGTCTCGCAGGCCGCCTGCTGCCTCGCGGATAGCCCCCGTGTCCAGCGGTGCGCTGGCGGAAGGCGCCAGCACGACGCCGATACGCAACCCGCCGTGAACGGTCTCGACGGATCCCGGCCGCGCGTCGTCCTTTCCTGCCTGATCAGCGCGGGATCGATCCCCGCGCTCACAAGCACTGAACACGAGAAGCGCCACGAGTGCCGCGACGAGCGGCAGCGGTCGCATGCACACTCCCGGGTGAAGGTTGGCGGGCTGCCACCGTGACCCGGTCTCTAGGCTAGGAGACGAAGCAGCACAGCGCTAAGAGTCCCCCGTCGTCAGCGGTGACAGCGACCGATCTGACTTGCCCGCCGCCTCGGAGGAGCTGCCCGTGTCCCAGCGCGTCACGGTGGTCGACCATCCCCTAGCCGCTGATCTACTGCGCCGGCTGCGGGACCTGGATTCGCCCCGTGAGGTCTTCCGTGCCGCAGCCGGTCAGCTCGGGCTTCTCCTCGTCATCGAGGCTACCCGCGGCCTACAGACGATCGAGGAGGAGGTTGCGACCCCCATCGGGCAGGCACACGTGCGCCGCCTGAACGGTCCGCTCGTGGCGCTGGCGGTCCTACGCGCCGGTCTGGGGCTGCTCCCCGCCCTTGTCGAGCTCTACCCTGACGCCGTCGTCGGATTCTTGGGGCTCGAGCGTGAGGAAGAGACGTTCGAGCCGACCGAGTACTATCGCAACGTCCCCCTCGCGGGAGGGGCGCCCGGACTCGTGCTGGAGCCGATGCTCGCCACGGGCGGATCAGCGGCGGCGGCGGTCGTAGCGCTGCGGGAGGCGGGCGCGGAGCCCGTCACGCTCGTGTCCGTGGTGGCTGCCCCCCCAGGTCTCGGGCGCCTCGCCGACGAGCATCCTGACGTCCATGTCATCACCGCCGCCATCGACGGACGACTCGATGATCGGGCCTTCATCGTTCCTGGGCTCGGCGATTTCGGTGACCGCCTGTTCGGCACCGCCCGGTGAAGTGTGGCCGTCGCACGATCCGGTCCGCGACGCCCGTTCACTCCGCTTGCAGGAACGTGAGCCGCACCCGACGCCGGTCGTTGTCCCGGTTCGTGTCGACAACGACGATCGACTGCCACGTGCCGAGCATGACCTCTCCATTCTCGACGGTCAGCGTCAACGACGGCGCGACGAAGACCGGCAGCAGGTGGTCGGCGCCGTGCCCGGTTGAGCCGTGCGAATGGGCGTAGCGGTCATCTCGGGGTAGCAGCCGCTCGAGCGTGTCGTCGAGGTCGCGCTCGGATCTCGAACCGGTCTCCATCAGCGCGAGACCGGCCGTCGCGTGAGGCAGAAACAGGTGCAGCAGCCCATCCCCCCCGACCTCGCGAGCAAACGACCGCACCTGGTCGGTGACCTCGACGACCCGCCGATCGCTGGTATCCAATTCGAACTCGGTCGTCTCCATCGGTCCTCCTTCGTTCAGTTGTTCCCTCACGCCTATAGCCTGCGGGCTGCAACGCTTACTGACCCTCGGGTCGGATCTGCCGATACGCACCACGGTAGAACAGCAGCGGGTTGGCTTCGTCGCCCAGGCCGAGGGCGACGGGCTCGCCTACGACGATGATGTGGTCGCCGCCGTCGTGCACCTTCCAGGTGCGGCAGTCGACGAAGGCGATCGAACCGTCGATGACGGGTGACCCGGTCGCTTCGACGTGGTGGGCGATGGATTCGAACTGCGCTTTGCCGCTGGGACGGAAGG
>JALZEO010000254.1 GCA_030862025.1 Actinomycetota bacterium
CACGAGACCATCGACGCCGCCCAGGTCGACGAACGCGCCGAAGTTGACGATCGAGGAGACGACGCCCTTGCGGATCTCGCCCTTCTGGAGGCTGCGGAGAAACTCCTGTCGGAACTCCGACTGGGTCTCCTCGAGGAACTTCCGACGTGATAGCACGACGTTGTTGCGGTTCTTGTCGAGCTCGATGATCTTGCACTCCAAGTCGGTGCCGATGTAGGGGTGCAGATCCCGGACCCGGCGCATCTCGACCAGCGAAGCGGGGAGAAAGCCGCGGAGACCGATGTCGAGGATGAGTCCGCCCTTCACGACCTCGATGACGGTGCCTTTGACCGTCTTGTCCTCGCTGAAGATGCGCTCGATGGTGCTCCAGGCCCGCTCGTACTGAGCGCGCTTCTTCGACAGCAGCAACCGTCCCTCGGCATCCTCCTTGGTGAGGACGAGCGCTTCGATGACGTCACCGACCTGCACCACGTCGCTCGGGTTCACGTCCTGCTTGATCGACAGCTCCCTGGCGGGGATGACCCCCTCGGACTTGTAGCCGATGTCGAGCAGCGCCTCGTCGGGGTCGACCTTGACGACCACTCCTTCGATGATGTCGCCGTCGTTGACGGGACGGAGGGTCTGCTCGAGCGCGGCCTCGAAAGCGTCCTCGGTGCCGTACTCGTTCTCCACGATCGGCTCGCCCGTCGACGTCATTTCTCCGCCGGGGTCGGGCATGACGACGACGGTGGAGGGGTCGGTGCTGGGCGGATAGCCGGGGGCGGAATTGCCCTGGTCCCGGGTTGTGGAGGTGGTCGTCGGGGTCGGGTGCTGGTCCATGATGAGGTGAGTTTCTCCTGCTGGTCTGTCTGCCCGTCGCGGCACGGCCGCGATCTCGCGGCTGCAGTCCTGATAGCGTTCGGCCCTCACTGAGGGGTTGCCTGGACTCAGCCGACTGGCTGACCGGCTGCGAGCCTTCCATCGCCGGAAGACCCTGTCAACGGCGCAGCCACTCGCCCACGGCATGCTCTCAGCGCAAGGACGTCCGGGCGTCGAGTACAGGATACTGTGCCTGCTGGAAAGCTTAGCCGGGCGCGACGATCGGTGGAGGCGAGAGTCACCGCCCTGGCCACCTGGCCGGCGCTGCGGTCACCGCGCACCACGCCGGCGACGGGGCCGGAGGATCTGACTTGGGTCGACCTAGAGACGTCTCCCGTCACGTAAAGCCGGTGCCCGACGACCTGCCACGTCGTCACCTCTACGTCGAGCCGATTCGGGTCGCGGAACTCACCGTGCTGCTGCCCCCGGACCGTCTGCCGGACGGCAAGGTCCGCGTGACCTTCCAGGTCACGCTCAAGGATGCCGCCGGCAGCCGCTGCCCGGACCTTGCGGTCGAGGCTCACGTGAGGGGCCCGGATCGTGCCGCCGCCGGCATGGCTCATACGGACGTCTTTGGGCAGGCGTGGATCCGGATGCGGGGAGGGCCCGGCACCTACCGCTGTGACATCCTCGATGTTGCCGGTGGTGCCATCGCCCTGGAGCGACCGGCTGGCGCGTCACCTGAAGCTGGACCCGGCAGTGGAGGCATCATCGCCTCAACGACCGTGACGGTTTGAGCACGCCCCCGCCTCTCGAGCCGCTCGTTCTCGGCGGATCGGCGAGGTCAGGGAGCATCGGGGCGGGGGCTGCCCTCGCTGTAACCCGCTGCCGTCTGGACACCGACGACGGCGAGCTCGTGCAACTGCTCGAGGTTTGTGGCGCCGGCGTAGGTGCACGCGCTGCGTACCCCTGCGACGATGTGGTCGATGAGATCCTCGACCCCGGGGCGGACCGGGTCCAGGTACATGCGGGCGGTCGAGATGCCCTCCTCGAACAACTGCTTGCGCGCACTCTCCAACGGGTCCGATTGGGCAGTGCGCCGCTTGACGGCCCGGCTAGAGGCCATTCCGAAGCTCTCTTTGTAGCGCCGGCCCTCCTCATCGACCCGGAGATCGCCCGGCGACTCGTGCGTGCCCGCGAACCACGATCCGATCATGACGTTCGAGGCCCCAGCCGCCAGCGCCAGTGCGACGTCCCGGGGGTGTCGTATCCCGCCATCCGCCCACACGTGGCGGCCGAGCTTCCGAGCTTCGGCCGCGCACTCGACCACCGCCGAGAACTGCGGCCGCCCCATCGCCGTCAACATGCGCGTCGTGCACATGGCGCCGGGCCCCACTCCGACCTTGATGATGTCGGCACCTGCCGAGACGAGGTCGCGTACACCCCCCGCGGTCACGACATTGCCGGCGACGACAGGCACCTGGGGATCCAGGCCTCGCAGTGTGCGCAGCGCTTCGAGCATGCGCTCCTGGTGGCCGTGGGCCGTGTCCAG
>JALZEO010000255.1 GCA_030862025.1 Actinomycetota bacterium
CGCCCGCACAGGTGAGGATGCTTTCGGAGACCTGCTGTCGCTCGAGGACGTCGACCACATCCTCTCGACGATGTCACTGCGTACCCCGGCCTTGCGGCTCGTGCGTGGCGGCACGACCTTGGCAGCGTCGAGTTACACGCGTTCAGGCACGATCGGTGGCAAGACGGTAACCGACCTGGTTGATGTCGGGCGGACCTACGAGCACTTCCACCGGGGCGCCAGCATCGTCCTGCAGGGCCTGCATCGCTACTGGGAGCCGGTGAAGCGCTTCTCCCGAGGCCTCGAGCTCACCCTCACCCACCCAGTGCAGACCAACGCCTACGTCACCCCGCCGGTAGCGAGTGGGCTGCGGATCCACCACGACACGCACGACGTCTTCGCACTCCAGACATACGGGCGCAAGCAGTGGGTGACGTATTCCCCGGTCATCAACCAGCCACTCGCCTCACAACGCTGGTCCTCGGACGAGGACGCTCCGGGCGAACCCGAACTCGACGTCGAAATGACTCCCGGCGACTGCCTCTACCTGCCGCGCGGATTCCCTCACGCCGCCCGGACCGTCGCTGCAGCCTCGGTCCACCTCACCATCGGCGTCCGCAGCTACACCTGGCACGACATGTTCCGTGAGCTCGTCGAGGATGCGAAGAGCGACGTGACCTTTCGCCAGGCGCTGCCGGCGGCGTTCGCTCACGATCCTCGAGGCTTCCGGTCGGAGGTCGCGGGGCGCCTGAAAGAGATGGCCGCCTGGGTGGCAGATGCCGACCCCGACGCACTCGCAGAGCGCATGGCGGAGCGCTTCCGACGCGGCTGCCCGCCCCTGCTGCGTGGACAACTCCAGCAGCTACTCGCCCTCGGCTCCATCACGGACGCCTCGACGGTGGTGCGCCGGCCCGGAACGGTGTGCGAGGTTGCAAGCATCGGCGATCGTCTGCGGGTCGAGCTGGGCGACCGTCGCCTCGAGATGCCATCCGCCCTCGAACCTGCCGTTCGTCGCCTGGTCGATGCTGGCCGGCTACGAGTGGGCGACCTTGCAGACCTCCTCGACCTCCCGAGCCGAACCGTGCTCGTGCGGCGGCTCGTCCGAGAAGCGCTGCTCATGGTCGTCGATGATTGAGCGCGGGGGCTGCGCACGTGCGGCCCTCTTGCGCGGCGAGCCGATGCTCGGCACGGCGTCCCTCGTGCGCCGCTGGATCATGCTCGAGCAGCCCGGACCGTGGGGGCGCGACGCGGTCAACGAGAGCCGGCTTCCGCGCCGCGTCGCCGCTGAGCTGCAGCTCCGCGCCAGCAGGGTGAGTGCCCGTGTCGTGCTCATCCGCCGCTACGGGCGCTCGTACCACGAGGAGCGGCAGTGCTTCGTGGGGTGCACGACCACGTCCAGATCCTGGATCGAGGAGTTCAAACTCACGACCGCAGCCGAGCTGCTCGACCTCGACCTTGGCCCACTCCAGGACAGCGAACGGGTTGGCGGCCGACCCGTCCTCGCACCCCTCTACCTGATCTGTACGAACGGCCGACACGACGTGTGCTGCGCCGAGTTCGGGCGTCCCCTTGCCCGCGTGCTCGCCCGAACCCGCCCTGAGCAGACCTGGGAGTGCTCACACATCGGCGGCGACCGCTTTGCCGCCAATCTGCTCTGCTTTCCCCACGGACTCTACTTTGGCCGGGTCGGGCCACAGGAGGGCCTGGGGGTGGTGGACGCCTACGAACGTGGCCTCATCGACCTCGGCCATTACCGGGGCCGTGCCGGGCAGCCCTTCCACGTTCAGGCAGCCGAGTACTTCGTGCGGCGGGAGGCTCATATCCTTGGCATCGAGGCTCTCACGGTACAGGGACAGGAAGCCCTCGGAGATCGTCGGACCCGGGTTACCTTCGCTGGCCCCGAAGGCGTCCTCTTCACCGCCGAGATCGTGGTACGCCGAGTCGAAGAGGGGCAGCTGCTCACGTGCCGCGCCGAGCGGCCGCTCCACCCACCCCGCTACGAGCTCGTGGGCGTTGAAACCGACCGGAGGCAGCTGCCCGAGTCGCCAGCCTCGTGAGGAGACGTGCCCGGGCGACTCGCGGCGAATCTGCAGGCGAGGCGAGCTGCTCAGGATGAGCCGAAGCACTGACCGGAGCTCAGCCCTTCGGCTGGGGTGTGTAGTGCAGCGTCTGGACCCGGATCTGGCCGTCCTCGTTGAAGACGAAGGTGTCGACGCCATCGTCGATCCGGTTCTTCGGCGAATCCGCTGACCACTCGATGAGGAGGATGTCCTCCTCGAAGACCTGGGTCGGCACGTCCCACTCGGCATCCGGGACGGTGTCGAGCAGGTCAATGAAGGCCTGCCGCACCCCGTCCTTGCCGCGCTGAACGCCGGCGGGCGTCATGACGATGGCATCAGTACTGTAATCGGTCACGATCTCGTCGAGGTTGGCGGCGCTGACCGCCTCGAGATGGTGGCGGAACGTCTCCTGAGGTGTTCGCGCCATCCCTCTTCTCCTGGAAGAAAGGCCCGAGCAGCGGCCGCGACCTATTCACGCGACCTATTCAACTGTTCCCAGGAGCCGATGGGAAGGCGGCCGGGAGTCGGGCGGAAGATTGATCCATTCATTCTTCACGGCCAAGCGAGGCCGTACGCCACGTCAATGCACCGGCCCCCAACCGCGGTCGCTGAAGGTCCCGCCTGCGGCCGGCATGAACTCCCACTCGTAACCGGTGGCGTAGAGTCGGAGCATGAGCACGCCGAAGGTGTCGTCGTTGCGGACTTCGGTCGCGGGAAGCGGCGGGCCGGGAAATCGGTAGTGGCTGCGACCACCGGTTCCCACGACGAACTGGCGGACTCCCCGGACCCGATCGATAGCTCCGGTCGCGTCCAGGGGCGCAAAGCGCTCGTAGGAGTGGTCGTGGCCGGTGAGAACGAGCTCCGCACCGTGTTCGTAGAGCGTCCGCCACAACGCCGCGGTGGCGTTGCTGCTGCCGTGACGTCCGGAGCTGAAGCGGGGATGGTGCCAGTAGGCGACCACATGCCGATCGGCATGGGCGGCGAGGTCCTCGCGCAACCAGCGCTCCTGAGGAGAGCCTGAACCGCAGCCTCCCACCGCCTCACAGTTGGAGTTCAAGGCGATCACATGCCAGAACGGCCCTAGGTCGTAGCTGTACCAGCCGCGACCAGGTTCGCCCGCGCGGCTCCCGAAGTAGCGGAAGTAGCCCTCGGCGTCCGGAGTGTCATACTCGTGGTTGCCGGGGGCCGGACGTGTACGCCTCAGATGGCGTCCCCATGTGGGGCCGTAGCAGGTGCGGAACTGCTCGAAGCTGCCAGTGGGGTAGACGTTGTCCCCAAACGTTGCCACCGTGCCCTGGATGCGGTCGAGCAGCGCGGCCGTGTCCTCGTCGTCATGGCCGTCGCACCAGGCGATGTCACCTGCCCCCACGAGGACCTCGGCGGGCTCGGGAGAGGGGAGGGGGGGTGCGGCGAGCGTCCCTTCCGGGGCGAACGTCGGGGGCGGTGTGGAGGTAGGGCTTGAACACGCCGCGACCAACACGGCAGCGGTGAGGAGCGTCCCGATACTGATCGCCGTTCGAGGCCTGCCGCGCACTACGACCCTTGCTAGCGAGGTGGCAGGATCGGGAGTTGATTCGGGAGCAGGTTCGGGGGCAGCAGTGTCGGGACACGCAGAACCGCGGGAAAATCGCGGGTCCCGAACGCGAGCCACAGGTCCGTTGGCGTGACGGCCGCGTCTGCGGCGAATGTGAGCACGAGCGCGTGCTCCCCTTCCATGAGGGCGGCGGCGAGGCCGATGTCGACGGTGCGTCGTACCCACCGCGGCTGCCCACGACTCCAGTCGGACTCGGCGATGCGACCCTGGCCGATGGGCTGGCAGCGAACGAGGCCGGGATCGCAGGCTTCGAGAAACACGTCAACAGCGGCCGGCCTGCCAGCCGCGGAGTCTGCGAGCGCACTCCAGAACGTCACTTTCGGGAAGCCGGCCAGGACACCCGGCCGATCCAACGTCGTCACCCACTTGGCGCGACGGGCAGGGTCGGTCTCGGCACGACCGAGGGTCGACGGTCTCAAGAGTAGCCCCGGAGCGCCGTCGCGATCGACGTCGTAGTTGGCGAGCCCCGCGCGCCTGGGGACCTCCGGACTCAAGGGCAGCGTGGGTTGAGAGGTGGCGTCTCCCGTCTGCCAGGAATCGAGATAGAGCGCGAGTGTCAGCAGGTTTGACAGGCGCGGCTGGTTTGGTGCAAACGGGGGAGCCGGCGCTCCCGCAGCAGGTGCGGCCGATCCCGGAGAGCCCGGTGGGGGAGCAGCCTGCTCGACGGTGAGCGGGCCCCCAGGCTGAGCGAGAGGTGGCTCCGGTGCGACCGGGCCCGGGGGCGGGCCTTCCAACGGCTGCGGGAACGGTGGAGGAGGTGGTACGTCTGGCTCCGCTTCCTCCGGTTGGAGGGCTTCCTCGGCGGTGACACCAGGGGGCGCGTCGAGGGCGGCTCGCGGCGAGGACCGCTCCTCGATGGAGGGCCCGAGGGCAGGCGCGAGCACTCCTCCGGCAGCCATGCCCACCACCGTTGTAGCCGTGAGCACAGCCTGCACGCCCGAGTCGGACAGGCGCCGGAAGCGTGGCAGGAACGGAAGCGTCCCGAGCCAGGCCACCGGTCCCAGGGTCCAGCGCAACCTGCCCACGGATACGTTGAGAAAGGCTCGGATCACCTTCGGGTCGAAGTGGCTGCCTGCCGCCCGGACCAGCTCGCTGCGCGCCTGCCGGATTCCCACGGGGCGCTTGTACGGTCTGGCCGCGGTCATGGTCTCGAACGCGTCGGCCACCGCGACGATGCGTCCGGCCAGGGAGATGTCCTCCTCGGCGACGCCCCGAGGATAGCCAGTTCCGTCGTAGCGCTCGTGATGATCCCCGATGCCGTCCACCCAGCTGCCCAGCCATGGGCCCAACGGTGACACGAGGCGCATCCCCTCCTGGGGATGCCGGCGCAGATGGGACCATTCGTCCGCGTCCGGTGGCCCTGGCTTGTTCAGCAGCGAGGCTGGCACCGTGAGCTTGCCGACGTCGTGGAGCAGCGCGGCCCACGCCAGCCGCTCTCTGCGCGACGGGGCCAGGGCGAGTTCCTCGGCAATGAGCTCCACGTAGACGCGGACCCGTTCCGAATGTCCGCGGGTCGCCCGGTCGTGGCGCTGGAGATCGGTCACGAGCGCAAGAATGGTCGTGGCGGTCGCGGGCGTCTGGTCGAATGCGAGCGGCTTGTCACCGGCGGCACCACGACGCAGTTGCGCCACCGTGTGGGCCTCACGGGCGACCACAAACCGCGACGGGGCGCGGTCGGGAAAGGTAAGCGAGAGTTTCAGGAGGGTCGCCAGCGGGAGCAGGCGCCGAGCGGCACGTCCGACCACCACGAGCACGACGGGTGGGGTCGCAAGCACCGCGAACCACCACAGCGCGGCCGCGACCGCCGTGGCAGGCTCGGGCAGGAGCGTCGCGACCGCCAGGGAGGCCAGCACTGCGGCGAGGACCGGCGCCCCGAGTGCCACGAGCCACAGCACGGACGCTGCGAGCGGCCGTCGCTGCCAGCGACTGGAGGACCCCGGTGGCGGGTCCTCGTTGAAGCGGGGAGGCCTCGTCTCGCCGCTGCCCTGCTCTCCCATGCGGGACAGCCTAGTGGCGCGAGGGGAAGTAGCGACAAATCGCACGAAAGCGGCGACAGGCCGTGCAAACCGATTGGCGCTCGCTGCGTCAGGCCTCTTCTGAGACGTAGCTGCGGTAGACGCGGATGAGAGCTTCCTTCTGTGCCTCGCTCAGGCGCGAGTCCATACGGATCGCCGTAACCGTGCCGGCCTCTCGCGCGGTAGGAGTCCTGTCCTCCTCCTCGAGCAGCCCAGCCTGCCGCAGCATGACCTCGGTGGACACCTCGAGCGCATCCGCTATCGCCTTCAGCACACGCACCGACGGCTCGTGCAGTCCGCGCTCGATCGCGCTGAGGTAAGGATTCGAGATGTTCGTGAGCTCTGCGAGCTGCCGCAGCGACAAGTTCGCGAGCCTGCGCTGACTCCGGATGAACTCACCGAGCGCGCCATACTGCGCACTCCACTGTCCGTTCCGGTGCTTCTTCTGCATGAGCCAAAATTCGTCATAGGGATTGAGGCAGGTGAAGGAGCCGCGGGGGCGGCTCCTTCACCTGCAACCTTGGGGAGAGAGCCGGAGCCTGTCAGCTCTGGCGACTGCCCGATGAGCTCCTCTGCTGTGAGCCACTCTGCCGGTCGGTGCCCTCACGGCCACTGGCTGCCTCGGCCTGCTGGGAAACGGTGTCCGCAAGCGGGCGGGTCGCCTGGAGTACGCTCCGTACGAACTCGCGGTTGTGATCGAGCAACTGCTGGAAGAAGTTGAACATCTGGTCGATCGTCTGCTCAAAACGGGAGTACAGATCGGTGATGGGCAGGCCCTGATCGGGACCGACCTGCGTCAAAGAGTTCGACCATGTGGAGAGGGCTTCCGTGATAGCCTCCTGGCTCTCACGCACTGTCTGCAGGTAACGATCCTGCGCCTCGACCCATGGGTTCTGATCGGTCTGTGGTTGATTCGACATGCTTGCTCCTTCGTCGGCCGGCCTATCCAGCCTGTGTGCTAAGTATACCAAGCACTAGGAAAGAATGCAACCCAAGTCGGCCCTTCCGGGCGCGGTGCACGGAGACGACGTGACGGCAAGGACGCGCAGACTGGGCTGAAGCCCCCCGGCGGGCTGCTACTCGTGCACGTAGCTGCCGGGCGCGTCCTGGAGAGCCGGGTAATCCTCGCTCCCCATCGGTGGGGGTTCGCGCCTGCTGCCGGCGCGCTCGGCTATCCATTCGGCCCAGAGCTTCCACCACGACTCGCTGACCTCGCTCGCACCTTCGCGCCAGATATCCGCGTGTGGCGGCGACTCCGCCTGGGTCCAGTACTTCCGCTTACCGCCAGGCGGGTTGACGATCCCGGCGATGTGGCCCGCCGAGGTCAGCACGAAGCGCACGTCGGCGTTCGACAGCAGCTGGGTCGAGGTGTAGGAGGAGCGCCAGGGGGCGATGTGATCGTTCTCCGCCCCGACGATGAACACGTCCGCCTGGATCTTCGACAGGTCGAGCTGGCTGCCGGCGATCTCCATCTCTCCCTGCGCAAGCTGGTTCTCGATGTAGCAGGAACGGAGGTAGAAGCTGTGCATGGCGGCCGGCAAATTCGTGCTGTCGGAGTTCCAGGCGAGGATGTCGAACTTCGGCGGATCCTCCCCCATGAGCCAGTTGCTCGTCACGTAGTTCCAGATGAGGTCGTTCGAGCGCAGCAGGTCGAAGGTGGTGCGCATCGAGGAGCCTTCGAGGTAGCCCTTCCGCCGCATCTGGCCCTCGATCCGCGACACCGTCTCGCGATCGGTGAAGCAGCCGAGGGGTCCAGGATCGGAGAAGTCGAGCAGCGTGTTGAGCAGGGTCGCGGCATTCACGCGCCTCTCACCGGCGGCGGCTAGGTAGGCGAGGAGGATGGCGGTGAGGGTGCCGCCGATGCAGAGGCCGACGATGTTGCAGACATCGGACCCGGTGATATCGGCGATGACGTCCAGCGCCTTGCGCGGCCCGTGGATGAGGTAGTCGTCGAGCGAAACGTTCGCCATGTCCTCGTCGGCGTTGCGGTAGCTGATCGCAAACGTGGTATGGCCGTGCTGCACGGCCCACTCGACGAAGCTGCGCCCGGGTGCCAAGTCCATGATGTAGTACTTGTTGATCCATGGTGGGCTGAGCAGAAGTGGGATCTCGAACACCTCGTCGGTCTGCGGTGCGTACTGGATGAGCTCCATGAGTTCGTTCTTGAATACGACCTTGCCCGGGGTGGCCGCAAGGTCCTCCCCGACCGTGAATGCGGAGCGGTCGACCTGTCGCGGACGTCCGCCGTTGTGAAGCAGGTCGTACACGAAGTTCGCCATACCTTTCGCCACGCTCTGACCGCCTGTTTCAAAGGCTCGTTTCAGGGCAGCGGGGTTGGTGAAGAGAAGGTTCGTGGGCGCCAACGCGTCGACGACCATTTGCGTGACGAACTCTGCCTTGCCTTTCGCCGTGTGCTTGAGGTTCGCCGCGTCAACGAGGTCGTTGAGCAAGCGCGACGCGACCAGGTAACGCTGCATGCGCCAGAAGAAGAAGGGGTTGCTCTGCCAGGCTGGGTCCTGGAAACGGGAGTCCCCCTCGTCCGGTGACATCGGGCCGGGGGCATCTCGTCCGATGGTGCGTAACAGCGCGGCGATGCCGGCAGAGACCAGACCCATGGCGTAACGGCTGGTCGCGTCGAGAACGCCGACCGGGTTCTCTGCAGCCCCTCGTATCGACCTCAGGATCGAGTTTCCGATGAGCGCCGGATCGACGTCGCCGAGGATGCCAGCCTCGGGAGCGAGTGCATCGGCCGCCCGCTGGGCCGCGACGGTCGCTTCTGTCGCAAGCGAAGTCTGCGCTGACATGGCGCTCCCTGTCCTCGATGGCGGCTACGAGGCTCCCCTTCGCCTCACCGCCGGCCGCACCCGTCACCCCCCGTCAGCGGTAGAAGCGAAAGATCACCTCGGCGACGCACGCCGGCCTCTCCTCTGACTCGCGCTCCACGGTCATGAGCAGCGTAGCTTGCACTCCACCCTTGAACTCCGTGACGTCTTGACACTGGACACTCAGGCGGACCTGGGTGCCTGTCAACACGGGCGCGATGAAACGCACGCGGTTCAGGCCGTAATTCACGACCATGGAGACGTCCCTGACCTCGAGCACCTCGTGGAGCAGAGCCGGCAACAAGGACAAGGTCAGATAGCCGTGGGCGATGGTGAGCCCGAATGGGCCTGAGCGGGCACGGACGGGGTCAACGTGTAACCACTGGTGATCGTCCGTGGCGTTCGCAAAAGCGTCGATCTGCTCCTGGGTCAC
>JALZEO010000178.1 GCA_030862025.1 Actinomycetota bacterium
GTGACGCGCCCGGCGTCGTTGGTGACAAGCACCCTCACCCCGGGCCAGAGCACCTCGAAAGCCCAGGCTTCCCCGTCGGGCGGCAAGGCGCCGGGAAGACCGATCATCGGCCTCAGATCATCGGGCAGGGGTTCGCGGTCGGGGTCCTGCGGCGGATCCATGCGGTGGATCATCCAGTCGCGCCCCCCTATGGGGAACAGCGCGTAGGTGCCTTCCACCCGTTCGCCGTGGAGGACCACGACGACCTTGTCGTCGGTGAAAGTTCCGGCCTCGTAGGTGCCACGGTCCCAGATCGTCATCGTCCCCGCGCCGTACTGGCCGGCGGGGATCTCGCCGTGGAAGTCGAGGTACTCGAGCGGATGATCCTCGGTGAGCACGGCGAGGCGGTTCTCCTTCGGACGCCAGGGGAGGCCGCGTGGAAGCGCCCACGAAGCGAGCACCCCCTCGCGCTCCAGGCGCAGGTCCCAGTGCAGGCGCGTGGCGTCGTGCTGCTGGATGACGAAGCGCGGCGCTCCGCCTCGGGCAGCTGACTCCGGAGTCCCGCCCTCGGGTTCCGTTGTGGCGGCGAAATCACGCAGCCGCCGATAGTGGGTGAGTCGTTCTTCCACGCTGAAAGCCTGCCCCAAGTCCCGGTCCCAAGTCCTGGACCATGTGACCGTCTCGTGACCAGCTCCCAGCCGAGAGCGACCGCTTGGCTCGGTAGCTCATGGCGGGCAGGGTGGACAAGCGATTCCTCGAGCAGTCGAGTCCGGAGCGGGGACCATGGAGCTCTACGAGGTCATGCGCACGACGCCAGCCACCCGGGCGTTCCGCGACGAACCGGTCGCCGACGAGGTGCTCTACCGCATCCTCGATCATGCGCGGTTCGCGCCGAGCGGTGGCAACCGTCAAGGATGGCGGGTCATCGTCGTACGCGACCCGAAGCTGCGAGAGTCGATCCGGGATCTCTACGTTCTGGGTTGGCGCGAGTATGTGGCCCTCCGCGAGCGGGGCCTGGTCCCCTTCGCCCCGACGGCCGCCAGGTCCTGGGAACCTGCGACGCCCGGCCCTCCCCAGGGCCCTGCCCGTGAGCGGCCGGATCCCTTTGCCGACCATCTTCACGAGGTCCCCGTCCTGCTTGTCGTCTGTGTCGACCTCGCGGCACTCGCGGTGACCGATGCTGAACTTGATCGTCAGAGCATCGTCGGAGGGGCGTCGGTCTACCCCTTCGCGCACAACATTCTGCTTGCTGCACGCAACGAGGGTCTCGGGGGGGTCATGACCACCGTGATCTGCCGCCAGGAGCCACAGGTCCAGCAACTGCTGAGCATCCCGGCCAACTACGCCATCGCCACGCTCATCGCCGTGGGCCATCCTCGTGAACGCGTGAGCGAGCTTCGCCGCAGGCGGGTCGAAAAGTTCACCTTCGTTGACCGATTTGAGGGTGAACCCTTCTCGCGCTAGCGCCAGCCGGCTAGGCGCGGGTGAGCGAGGCGATGAGCGCGCGCTGCGCCGGAAACTGCCCGACCAGCTCGTCGCGCGACGCCAACTCGAAATCGGCGAAGTCGAAGCCCGGGGCAACGGTGCAGCCGCACAAGGCGAAGCGGTGCCCCGAGGGCACCGCCGCCTGCCAGGTTCCTGCCGGGACCATCCACTGCGGGCGCTCTCCAAGTTGCCAGCGGCGGCCGAGGCGGACGACGTGATGGTTGCCCGCGCCGTCGAGAAGGTGCAGCTGGACGGGGTCGCCGTCGTAGTGATGCCAGATCTCGTCGGAGCGGACCCGGTGCAGCGCGGAGAACGACCCGGCTGGCAAGAGGTAGTAGATGGCCGTCGACGCGGCGCGCGGACCATCGTGAGGCAGGCCCTCCACGAGCAACTCCGCCCGGAAGGTCTCGCGGTAGTAGCCGCCTTCGGGGTGGGGTGCCAGCTCGAGGGACTCGACCAGCCGCACCGCCTCAGGATGCATCGGCGTAGGAGCGGTGCCGCCCGACAAGGAAGCCCCTTTCACATCAGGCGTCGATGGGGCGAACAACCTGGACGGCGAGTTCGATGCGAACCTTGCGGCAGACCAGGAACTCACCGCTGTCCACAGCCTATTCCAGCGTATGGACTTGGCCGCCAGCCGAACCCTCGAGGGGAGCTTCAGGCCTGCTCAGAACCGCGACTCACGAACTCGGCGTGTAGCGGTGCTTAGTAGAGGCTCAACGTTCCCCGACGGAGCTCCCGTTCAAGGGCGAGCCGGAACGCCGCCGTTCCGAGCGCGAGGGACACCGCAGCCATGGGCAGGAGAATCAGCACGTCGGGAGCGATCTGGGACCATCCCACACCTCCCAGCAGCGCATCCCGCGCCGCGTCGAGCGTGATCGTCAACGGGTTGTACCGCATGAGGATTTGCGCCCATCCGGGTAGAAGTTGGACGGGAAAATAGGCGCCGGAGGTTGCGGTGAGGGTTGCCACGCCGAAGCCGACCGCGCCGGCGCCCCTCCGGAAGGTCAGCACGGCGGCTGCACTCGCCAGTCCAAGCCCCCATACGACCGGGATGAACGCCGCGATCACCGTGAGCGCCGCCCCAAGGTTGTCGAAGGCGAAGCGCACGTCGTAGATCGCCGCGACCAGGATGAGGAAGACAACGGTGCGGATCGGGACGTAGACGAGGTCGTAGATCGCGGAGCCGAGTTGGATCGTCGTCAGCGACGTCGGGGTGAGCAACAGCGACTCGAGTGTTCCCATCATCTGCTCGTTCCGGACGACGGTAACGACCCGGCTGAGACCGACCTGGACAAAGCCGCTCACCGCGATCCCGATGGTCACGAACTCGAG
>JALZEO010000181.1 GCA_030862025.1 Actinomycetota bacterium
CCCACGATGAGCTCACCACTTGGCGTCACAACGTGCTCGGCAGCATCCGGGTCTTCGAGGCGGTAGCCGAAGCCGGCGTCGGCAACCTCGTGTATGCCTCTTCGATCGGGGCCTACTCCCCCGGCCCTCAGGACCGGCCCGTGGACGAATCATGGCCTACCCACGCCCTTCCCACGGCTGCCTACGGACGCGAGAAGTCCTACGTCGAGCGCGTACTCGATGTCTTCGAACGTGAGCATCCCGACATACGCGTGGTGCGCCTGCGCCCCGGCTTCATCTTCAAGCGGGAGGCGGCGTCGGAGCAGCGGCGCCTCTTTGCCGGCCCGCTACTGCCCAACGCCTTGGTGCGCCGTGGCCTCATCCCGCTCGTCCCCGACTTGCCTGGCCTGAGGCTGCAGGCACTGCACACCCTCGACGCCGCAGAGGCCTACCGGCTGGCGATCCTGCGGCCCGTCCGGGGCCCCTTCAATGTCGCCGCCGACCCCGTCCTCGACCCACATACCCTGGGCGAGCTACTCGGCGCGCGACCGGTGAAGCTACCCGTCGGGGCGGTGCGGGCCGCGGTCGCGGCGGCCTGGGGCCTTCACCTGATACCGGCCAGCCCGACACTCGTCGATCTCGCCCTCAGCCTCCCGATCATGGACACGACCCGGGCTCGCTCCGAACTGGGGTGGCAGCCCGGACGCAGCTCACTCGAAGCGGTGAGCGAGATGCTGGAGGGCATGCGGGAAGGTGCCGGCATGGACACCCCGCCGCTTCACCCCCAGGCGGGCGGAAAGTTCCGGGAACGGGAGGTGGCCACGGGGGTGGGTCAGCGGCCCGGCGTTAGCCCTGAGAGCGAGCAGTAACGGTGAGACCGCTCAGCGACCAGGTTGTCGTCATCACGGGGGCATCGTCCGGTATCGGACGAGAGGCCGCGCTGATGCTGGCCGAGCGGGGCGCCCGGGGCGTGCTGGCTGCCCGAAACGAGGAGGCGCTGAATACGCTCGCCGATGGGATTCGCGTGGCGGGTGGCGCGTGCCTGGTAGTGCCGACGGACGTCACGTCGTGGCCCCAGGTGCACGACCTGGCGGCGCACGCGGTGCACGAATTCGGCCGGATCGACACCTGGGTCAACGGTGCGGCGGTCTCGCTGTACTCCCGCGTTGAGGACGCGGAGATCGACGAGCTCGAGCGGGTGACCCGGGTCGACCTCCCCGGCGGGGACATTCTCTTTGAGGCGAGCACAGGATCCGGGTCGAGGACGGGCGACTTTCGCCCAGCCCTCCCCCTGAGCCCCCTACACCCGCTACATCGGGCACCCGCGCCTGCGTGGCGCCGTGCCGCTGCTGGCCGGCCTTGCTGGCACGGCAGTAGCCGTGGCTCGCCGGCTGCGGGGAGCATCGTGACAGCCCGGAGGGAATGGGACCTCCAGCCCCTGGGATGATCTGGCGCCGTTCGGGGTGATCGCGCGTGCTTCGCTATCGGCCGTCGGGGGCTCAGAGGAGCGGACCCGCCGTCGCCCGCGTCGCCGTGGATCGCATGTCAGTTCCCAGTAGCCGCTCGGCGATCGTCGCTATGGCGTCCACAACCTCCTCAGCGCGCTGAATGGCCGGAACCCCGTCGAGATCGGCTTGCACGACCTCATCGCTCCACGGGACGACCCCGGCCAGTTCGAGGCCATGGTGGTTGCAGAACGCCGCTACCGCCTCGGAGTCTGCCTCCGACCGCACCTTGTTGGCGACCACCGCGACGTAGGGGATCGGCAGCTCCGCGGCGAGCACCGCCAAGCGCCGCACCGTTTCGAGCGAACGGTAGTACGGCTCTGTGACGAGCAGCAGCGCATCGACGTGACGCGCCGTACCCCGGCTGAGGTGCTCGGGCGATGCCTCCAGATCAACGATGGTGAGAAGGTCGGGCTCTCCTCCGAGATCATCGAGGACCGCGCTCACCGTGGCATGCGCGCCGCAGAGGCAACCCTGATCGGCGTGCGTAGGCATGCCCATCAAGGCCACGCGCACGCCGTCGGGACCGACGACCGCGAAACGACCGAGGACGGAGTCCAGCGGCTCAGCGAGGGCGGGGCCACCGAGGCGGCGGGACA
>JALZEO010000185.1 GCA_030862025.1 Actinomycetota bacterium
CGACTACGAGGTGGGACGCGTGCCTGTCTTCATTGAAGCCCCGGAGTCGGCGATCGCAGCCGGCGTGTTGACCGACGCCCTCGACGCGACCCTGAAAAAAAGCGCGATCATCTGGCTCACGATTCCCCAGCCACAGGGCGAAGCGATCACCAAGCCGGCCTGGTTCGTCTATCAGGGCGGCAAGGTGTTCGTGCTTACCGGCCCTGGAGAGCAGGATCTCACGAACATCGACCTCGTGGACGAGGTCACCCTCACGGCTCGCAGCAAGGAGGTGAGATCCCGTATCTGCAGCGTGCCGGCCGGCGTTCGGATTGTTCGCAACGACAGCGATGAGTTCGACCGCGTCGCCCAGGTCGGACTCGGCACCCGGCTGAACCTGCCAGACGGAGATGCAGCCCGTGAGCGCTGGAAGCAGACCTGCACCCTCGTGGAACTCTCACCCCAGGCTTGAGGGTCGACCTCCGGGCAGTGCTCGAGAGCCGCTCACCGGCAGGTCATGACGCTCGGTCACCGTGCCCGCCCACGGGCCGCCCGTTGGGCCCGCTCCCGAGTCCATGGCGGAAGCCAGCGGCGGTGGAAGGCGGTCACGAGCAAGGCGGTCACGGCCGCAGCTACCAGCGCCGCGATTGCGAATATCAGTAGCGTCGACCGGCTTGGCACTCCCGACACCGCGGAGACCGCTCTGAACTCCCCGATCGGCGCCCGCCACACGACGCTCGAACCCCTGACCTCATCCGCGTCATGCTCGCGAGGAGGTGCCGGCAGCGTGACACGTAGCTCGTAGCGGACGAGGTCTTGACCGCGTGTGGCGAGCAGCCGTTGGAGATCGTCCGCGTCGAAGGCCACTCCCGCTCCCCGAGCGCCCGGGGCGGTGGGTAACAGCAGGCCGATGCGTCCCTTGAACGCGACCGTCCCATCCTCTCTCGGTTCGAGACGAAGGTCGTCGTAGAGACGCGCATCGTCCTCCGCGAGGGCGTCGTCGAGGCTGTCGACGAGAGACGCGAACTCCTCGGGATCGTCGAACGAGGATTCGAGCCGCACCTCGAGCCCTCGATCCCTGCTCTCCTCCTTCTCGATCTTCCAATCCGGAGCGGCGGTCCGGACCTCGTCTAGACCCGCGAGCACGTCGACGCCGGCTTCGGCAAGCACCTCGACGAGCTCTTCGTCAAGCGCGACGGCGAGTCCGAACGTGCCCGAGCCGCGAGCACCGGTTCTGATGTCCATGGCCATGCGCAGCTGGCAGGACGAGATGCAGACCGCCACCAGCCCCGCGAGCACCAGTGGAGTACGTCGGGTCACGAAGCCTCCCCTTGGCGGGCGGAACGCCAGAGGCTAGATCAAGATGCAACCCCAAGCCGTATGACGAAGCGAGCGGCAAAGTGTGACCGGTTCCCGCCGCTTCGAGCCCAGGACACGGCCCTCAGTCGCCCGGCGGCGTCTCGGCGGCTACGGCAGGCGCGAGGGCTGCGTCCAGTCGCGCCCGATGGTCGCCGTCGCTACCCTGAGGCCACGCTTGGCCATCGAGGTCGCACATACGACCCTGAGGAGCGCGCCGGATCGGCCGAGCTACCTGGTGCTGGCGGCCGCCGAGGCCGTCGGCGGCAGCCTCGACAGAAGGCCTACCCGTGCCCACGAAGGAGCAGGTCCTCGAGGTGCTCACGACCGTCAAGGACCCTGAGATCGGAAAGCCGATCACCGAACTCGGCATGGTGCAAGACGTCGCGATCGACGGTGGAACCATTTGGGTCGCCGTCAAGCTCACCGTGCCGGGCTGTCCGCTGAAGGACCGCATCCGGGGCGACGTCACCACCGCGCTGGAGTCGCTGGACGGGGTACGAGATGTACAGATCCGTTTCGGATCCATGACGGATGCTGAGCGCTCGGAGATGACGAGGCGACTGCGCGCCGAACGGGGTCAGGGACAGCAGTCCGAGATCGTGTTCGCAAAGCCGGGCAGCAGGACGAAGGTGATCGCGATCGCATCCGGCAAGGGTGGTGTCGGCAAGTCCTCGCTAACGGTCAATCTCGCCGTAGCGCTCGCGGCCCGCGGACACCAGGTCGGCGTTCTCGACGCCGACATCTACGGCTATTCGGTGCCGCGCATGCTCGGCGTGAGCGGTCGCCCCGTCGCCTTCGAGGGAATGGTCATGCCCCTGCAGGCACACGACTGCAAAGTCATCTCGATCGGCTTCTTCCTGCCTGATGCCGACCGGCCCGTGATGTGGCGTGGGCCGATGCTTCACCGAGCCCTTCAGCAGTTCCTCTCTGACGTCTACTGGGGGGAGCTCGACTTTCTACTCTGCGACCTCCCCCCAGGTACCGGCGACGTCGCGATCTCGCTCGGTCAGATGCTGCCGAACGCCGACCTGATCGTGGTCACGACGCCACAACAGGCGGCGCAGAAGGTCGCGGTACGCGCCGGTCAGATGGCCGAGCAGACCGGCATGAACGTGGCCGGGGTGATCGAAAACATGGCGACGTTTGCTTGCCCGCACTGCGGCGAGACCAATGACATCTTCGGTACGGGCGGCGGCGTGGAGCTCGCGCGAGAGCTCCAGACCGAGCTGCTCGGGCGGGTACCGATCGACCCCCGCCTGCGCGCCGGCGCCGACGTCGGCGTCCCGTTCGTGCTGTCACACCCGGAGGTACCGGCTGGACAGGAGCTGCGCAGGATCGCCGGCGACCTCGCTCGCAGGGCGAAGTCCTTGGTGGGGAAAGCGCTGCCGCTCACAGCCTCCTGAGCGCGGCGACTGCTCGCTGCAGGCGCCGTGCCACCAGCCGCCACAGCGCCCCGCACAGCCCACCTAGTCCGAGTCCGGCCACGACGTCGGTCGGGTAGTGCACGCCGACGTAGACCCTGGATGTGGCGACGAAGGCCGCGAGGAGCGTCCCGAGCGTTCGTCCCGGTCGAGGAAGCCGCGGAGCGAGAACGGTCAGGACGGCCGCGGCTACTGCCGGATGGGCGCTCGGCCACGAGGAACCCGAAGGCTCGGCCACGAGCCGCTCCGCCTTCTCGAGCTGGTAGGGGCGCGGGCGGCGCACGAGCGGCTTCAGCCCCTGCGACGCGCTCCAGGCCAGCATTCCGCCTACAGCGACGTCCACGGCGGCCTGTGCGCGGCGTGACGTCGCGAGCACACCGGCCGTCCCTGCCACCGCGAACATCGACCCGAGATCCGTGGCGGCCGAGACCACATGGTCCACCACCGGACCCCGGGGCCGACGAACGCGTACGGCCAGGGCCCGCTCACGTTCCTCGAGCGTGGGGCAACGCATCGCCAGGTAGGAGGCGACGATGCTGGTCGCGCCCAGAACCAGCACACCTCCGAGATGAGCCCGCCTCACCGGGCAAACCCGGCCCCACCGACCCCGACCCTCACCGGCAGGCCCGTAGGGTCACGTAGCGTCCGGGTCGATCGGCGGAGGTGGTTCGAGGACACCGCCAGCCGGACCGTTCGTATGTGCCCGTGAAGTCGCCGCACGGCGCCGCCTTGTCCTGGTCCCACTGGTCAACCCACTGCCCGCCTGACGCAGCTCGCTTCGCAACGTCTTCAGCTCACGGTCGAGATCTTCGAGCTCGGCAGCACGCTTGAGCTCGGCGACACTCTTCGACGTCTCCTGGCGAAAGCGGGCGAGCGCCCTTCCGGCTTGTCGCGCGAGCTCGGGCAGGCGGTCAGGGCCGAATACGAGGAGGGCGATGAGCGCGACGACCGCCATCTCGCTAAAGCCGAAGCTGCCCACGCACGCTCCGTTCGCACCGTAGTGGGGCGCCGACGCGCCGTTAGGTGCAGTGTGCCCATCCCAAAGGTTGCAGGCTAGTGCTTACTGGATTTCTCGCTCTGGTACTGCGGTTCAACCTCGCCACTCCCCGAGCACCGCTTCGAGCTCCATCCGTTGGCCGGCACGCAGAATGGTGAGCTTGAGTGGGTCCCCGGGCTCCCGGGCCCGAATCGCAGAAGTCAGCTTGGCCATACTCGCGACGGGCTCACCACCGGCGGCGATGATGACATCACCGGAGCGCAGCCCCGCGCCGGCGGCGGGACCACCCGCCTCGACGTCCGAGACGAGCACCCCCTCGGTGACTTCGATGCCGAACTGTCGCGCGACACTCGGGGTCAAGTCGCCGGCTCGGATCCCGAGGCGGGCATGGCGAGCAAAACCCTGTTCGATGAGCTTGTCAGCCACCGCGACCGCGTCCTCGGCGGAGATGGCGAAGCCCACGCCGACATTGCCGGGAGATCCTCCCAGCACTCCCCCGGTGGTGGTCAGGATGGCCGAGTTGATGCCAATCAGTCGACCGTTGCGGTCCACGAGCGCACCCCCCGAGTTGCCGGGGTTGATGGCCGCATCGGTTTGGATGACGTTCGGGATGGAGATGACCCCGTTCCGGATGGGTGCCTCGATCGACCGGTTGAGGGCCGAGACCACTCCGGCGGTGACGGTCGCATCGAGCCCAAAGGGGCTGCCGATAGCGATCGCGAGCTCGCCGACCACCACAGGCTCGCGGCGAACATTGATCGCGGGCAGCCCCCGTCGTTCTACCTTTAGCACTGCGATGTCGGTGAGGGGATCCCGACCTGCCACCCGGGCCGACTCCGACTCTCCGCTGGCGTACTTCACATGCACCTCGTCGGCCCCTTCGACGACGTGGTGGTTGGTGATCACGTAGCCGTCGGAGCGATAGATGACCCCGCTACCGAGCCCCGACTCGGGGACGCCTCTGGATCCGGCAATCTCCGGTCGATCGACCCGGACCACACTCGGTTTCACGGCTTCAGCCACCGCAGGCACTACCGATCCCTGGTCGCCTCCCCCCGACTCCACGACGGGAGCTCGAGTGGTTTCCGGTAGGGCAGCGGGGCCCGCCCGGGTCAGCACAAGGGTGCTTGCGGTTCCGAGGGCCGCCCCCACGAGGGCAGCCATGAACGTAGTGAGGACGCCACGTCTGCGCGACGGACTGGACAACGAAGAGACGGTGACGACTCCGGTCGAGTCGGGCGGACGCACCGAACCTGCCGGCGAGCCGGGTCCTTCCTCGTCCGCGCTCCAGCTGCGGGGCGGGGGGAGCGGGGCAGCGGGCCGGACCACGTCGGCTGGCGTGTCGTGGCCCACGACGTCCACGTCCGGTCGGCCCGCGATCGGCTCGAAGTCAGGTGGCTGCGAGGGCCGTTCTGGGCCGTTGTCCATCGTCTCCTCGTTCACAACCGGGCGCAGGGCCCCCTGGCGTGGTGCACTCGTCTGGCCTCAGTCAAAGGGCCAGGCCCAGTCGGCGAAGCGGGTCAACCCGCGACGCAGCCGGCGGATGAACGACGGCAACTCGTCGCGGGGCAGACCGATGAGCGCGGCTGCGAGTACGTCGGGCGGGGCGTCGCTGATCGCCGTGAAGGCCATCTGCTCCCCGTTCCAACCGTACGTCGCGGGTTCGGAGCCAGGCCAGCGATAGACACGCAGGCCGCCCAGTGTCGACGCTTCCGCGCCATGGGAGGCAAGCGCCTTCTCGTCCAGACGGCCGTAC